>JAKAYH010000126.1 GCA_021826835.1 Thermoplasmata archaeon
CGATCTTACAGCATTCTGGAAATAGCCAATGAGTCTTAACAGCAGGGAAAAGGACAGGATCAAACACATAGCGGAGAGCATATTCGGAAAGATTGACACAAAGGAAGAGGGGGACATTCTTTTTCTGACCCTCCAACCAGATGTGGATAATGAGCTATTTTTTGACAGGTTTTACGACTCTATCAAGAATTCTGGTTATATATGTTTCATGAGTGAGGAGAATGAAATAGGTGTAATGAGGCGTGATAAACGGGTAAACAATAATGTAAAGCTGCTTCTTCTCATCCTTACAATCCTGAGCATAATCTATGCAGGGTTTGCATATTCATCATCCTATTATTCTGGATCAACAGCAAGTGAAGCGCTTTTCGCATCAATTATATATTTTGCAATACCAATCTTTACAATATTTCTTGTTAGGGAAATTCCCAAGGTCATTGTGCATAGAAGATCTGGAATTCCATATTCCATCCCAATTTTTGTTCCCAATCCCATATCCATGGGTACAATGGGCTTGATAAATGCCCCTGAAGTTCCTTACAAAAACAGGAATGATATGATTGTTTCAAGTTCCCTTTCATTGATTTTCGGTTTTGTTGCTGCCATGATTTTTTATATTGCAGGCATTGAAGACATTTCCTATGCAATACCTGTGATAACCTCTGTTAATATCCCGGCTCACACCATATCTTCTCCTTTGCTTTTCCAGTTTATCATATTAAGATACCTTCCAATTCAGGGGAATCTGGATCCTCTGGCGTATGCAGGTTGGGTAGGTATGATCTTTACTTCTTTCAACGCCTTCCCCATAGGATTTTTGGATGGGGGTGTTATAATGGCAATTAATAACCAGAAACTGAAGAGGGATATCTCCTATATCTCTCTCTTTGCAATGGTTGCTTTTTCATTGACCTTTCCCTCATGGCTCATTCTTCCTGTGTTTATCCTCCTCATGGGTGTCAATGCACCTATGTCACTTAATCATCTTCAGGCAATTCGAACTCATTCAAAGGCGCTGGCAGTTTCAGTTATATTTATCCTGTTCATAGGTATAGTTCCATATCCATTTCATACCACGCAGAGCTCCTTCACCATGAATGTTCCGGATAATTCTGGTTTAATCATTAACAACACATCTGCCATGGTAATGGGAGGCTCAGCTACATTCTCCTTCGTGGTTAAGAACAGCGGACCCACACCAATAGAACCTGCATTTTCAATTTCCCCAAGCACTCCATTCAATGTAACCGGTTATGAAACAACACTATCGCCGGGAGCGCAGGAGCTCTTTTCTATAACTATAGATTCTGCATCTGTTAATAACCTTGGAATAAACAATTATCAGGTGTCTGTGACTACAGGTCAGTTCACGCGTTCAACATCCATTGAAATATACAAATTAGCGCTTTCTAAGACCATGGATTTCAATTCAGCAAATCCTTACATTTCAAAAACAAAAGGAAACAGCTCCGCAAATCTCACGTTCTATTCCCTAAATAATCAAAGCATTGCCATATACCTCATTGGTCCTGGAAATATGTCATATATGGCAAGTGTTCACGGAAGTAAGGCAAAGGAGACAGGAACTTATCTTTTAACCGTAAGCGGAACAGAAATAACGGGGGGAAGTACAGAAAACGTTATCATAACCCCTCTTAAATGGTCCGGTCCATTTCAGGTCATAGCAGTGAATCAGACATGGTCTGGAGCAGTAGCTTTTGTAGAACCAGGGAGTTGAATCTGAATTATAGAATAAATATCTATTTTTGGTTGAAAATCAAAAGCAATTGTGATAATTTTAGTTGAAATGCATATGAGGCTCATGCTTTAATATTGAACTAAAATATTCTTGCCTATGCTATTCGGGTTTGTCATTAATCCTTATGCGGGTGTTGGATTAAATTATAGAATGAAAGGCTCAGATTCAATAAAAGGTGTTTCCATAACTACAGCATATTCTATTAACAGAGCCCGTGCATTCCTTCTCGATTTAGAGGAAGGAATGAAATTTTATGTACCATCTGGTGAAATGGGGGAGAATGCAATAAGGGAAACTGGTAAAATGTCTTATGAAGTTATAACAAAACCGCATGCGCCCTTTACACCTGATGATACCATTGAATTTGTGAAACAAGCATCTGAAAAATGTGATCTCATTATATTTGTAGGCGGAGATGGGACAGCCAGAGATGTTGTAAAGGGAAATGTTGTAGACAAACCCATAATAGGAATCCCTGCAGGAATGAAGATGTATAGTTCCGTCTTTGCTTCAACACCTGAGGCAGCTGCATCTATAATTAACAGGATTCACAGAACTGGTAATATGAAATTCCAGAAAGGGGAGGTAATCGATCTTAATGAAGAGCTTTTCCAGAAGGGAACACTGGATGTAAAGAAGTATGCAGAGGTCTCAATACCTCTTGCCGATGAGGTTGTGAGAGATCCAAAAAATATCTATTCTTCCCAGGATGTTGATATGATAGTAGAATATATTCTGGATAACATGGATGATTCTTACTATATTGTGGGAACGGGAACAACATGCAAGATGATTCTTCAAAAACTTGGATTTTTCACAAATCCGCTGGGTGTTGATCTTATTAAAGACAAGAAACTCATTGCTTCTGATATTTACATGGATGATATAAAAAAATATTATGCAGGTGGCAGAATTAAGCTGATTCTCACTCCAACAGGAGGGCAGGGATACATTCTTGGAAGGGGAAACAGACAGATTACCATGGATGTCCTTAAACTCATAAAAAAAGAAGATATCATTGTAATGGCATCGCAGGAAAAGGTGAACGATCTGAAGGCTTTACGGGTGGATATGGACGGCTTTTCCCAATATTTTCAATCAAAATATATCCGTGTGGTTATAGGATATTCAGACTTCAGGATTATGAAGCTCTCCTCCTCATAGTGGGAGAGAAAAACGTTAAACCTTTGATTTATTACTTGTACATTGGCTGAACGACGAAAGAGAACCTTTGCAGACTTGAGCAAGTACATCAAAAAATCTCCAAATCCCGCTTGGGTTATGCTTGCAATAGCCCTTGGGTTTCTTGGTGTTTATCTATATACTATGAATATTTACCTTGCAACGCTCATCGTTATTATTCCATATTCTCTCAATTTAATTCTTGATCAGATAACTTTCAAATCGACGCAGACGATATTTCCATTGAGGAGAAACATCACATCGGTTGCCATTACAATGTGGTTCTACATATTATTCTCCGGTATTCTTATCATCATTTTCCCATGGCTAAAGTTTCAGGCCATCCCTCTGGGCATTAGTTTTACAGCGTTTTTCAGATATCTTGTCTTATATATCTATTTTTCAAAAAAGCCCTATGTGAACATTTTCACATCGCTCTATTTTTCCCTATGTCTTATTCCCACTTTCATCTATTTGGGTCTCTTTGGACCCATTATTGAAATAGTATTCTTTTCTCTTTTTTCAGCAATTCTTGCAGCATTTTTTGTGGAAAAATCAACAAAAAAGTTCAAGGAACGATACGGCGAGGAACCTACAGACCTAGTAAAATTCTTTCTTCTGCATGGGTTTGACAGAAAGTACAACGAAATAGGGGAAAGATTTTTCAAGAAAATGTACAACCAAAATAAAACTGTACCTGTGAAGACCATTGCGCTTCGTGATAAATCGGGTAGCCTGAAGACAGTTCTGGTCTTCCCATATATCCACCCGGGTCCTTTTGGTACAGTTGGTTCCAGCGATCTACCAATCAGACTTCAGAGAAGGTTAAACGATCTGAAATGTGATCTGATGGTATTTCATACAACAACCACCAATGATAACAACTGCTCTGGAGAGGAAGATATAGTATCAATAACCGATGGAATCAAAAGGGCCATGTCATCAGGGACAAATGCTGAATTTATGGCCAGAATAAAAAGGGTCAACGCATCCAAGTATGCCATTTCCATATTCCGATTCGGCAATTATGGATTTGGAGCTATCCTTCCTGAGCGTGATCCCTTTGATGATGTTTCCCTACCTGAAGGAAAGAGGATAATGGAAGCAGTCATGGACTCAGGGGCTAGTGATTTCGCCGTTATAGATGCACAGAGTAACTATACTCCAGGGGTTCTGGAACTCATGGACTGTTCACCACTGATCAGACCATTCCAAAGGGAATTTGAGCGAATGGAGACAAAATATCCAATAATGGCCGGTTATGCAAGAGGAAGTTACAACACAAAATCACTGGGAGAAATGGGCATTCAGGTTCTCACTTTCAGCATAGACTCTGTCATAAATGCAACAATACTAACAGATTCAAACAACATTACTGCAGACCTGATGATGAAGATTAGGGAAAATTTGAAAGATATATGCAAAATGGTTGAAATTTACACAACAGATAATCATGTTGTCAATGGAAGCACGCTTGATATGAATCCTCTTGGGGAAAAAGACGATAATGTGAAGCTTGTTGAAAAAATCAGAAATATTACAGAGTTGAGCATTGCATCCATCTCAGAATGCACTTCTGAAATGGGTAGTGCAGATGTAAACGTTAAAATGGGTTCAGAGGAGAGTTATCAGGAACTCTTGGATACAGTTTTCTCATCAGTGAGAGTTTCCAAAAGACTTGCCGGATTAATTATTCCAGCAGCATTCTTTATACCTCTAATAATAACCTATCTAGTTTACCTTGTTTTCTTTTAGGATCTGTTAATTCCAGATCTGAGGATCAAATCATAAACAGCTAAGGCAGATACGCACGTGATCACAGGCACCGCCCTAATAGCTATGCATGGATCATGTCTTCCTTTCACAGTAATCTGTTCATTTTCCATTGTTTCGAGATTTACAGTATTCTGGCTTTCCCTAATGGATGAGGTTGGTTTCATTGCAACCCGAAACTCTATGGGCATCCCGTTGGTTATTCCACCGAGGATTCCACCATTATGGTTCTCTCTGGTTCTTATCTTTCCTTCTTCCATGTAAAATTCATCTCTGGAATCGGTCCCTTTAAGTTTGGTGAATCCAAAGCCAGAACCAAATTCAATTCCCTTCAATCCCGGGATTGAAAACATAAGATGTGATATAACACTCTCAAAGGAATCGAAAAAAGGTTCTCCCAATCCGGGGGGGCAGTTTTTTATGATTGTTTTTATTGAGGCTCCAGTGCTGTCACCATTTTTGATGAGGTCCATGATCAGGGAAGATGCCCTATTATTTGCATCTAAATCAGGCATTCTTGTCTCATGTGAATAAATATCATTTTCCGTTATCTTCTTTTCACTCTCTATTGAAATATCTCCCATAGTGTCAATATAAGATAATATGTTAATTCCCCTCATTTTCAGGGCACTAAGAATAATAGCACCTGCACCTACCAGACAAGCGGTCATTCTTCCTGATAAAAATCCACCACCTTGAAAATTCCTGAATCTTCCATATTTGTAGTAAAGTGAAATGTCTCCATGGCCTGGCCTTGGTCTATCCCTCAATTCAGAATACGTCTTTGAAATAACATCCATATTTTTGATAATGCCGGTGATTGCACCGCCATCGCTAAAACCATCATTTACACCACTAATAATCTCAACTTCATCCGCTTCTTTCCTCTGTGTAGTGAGTATACTCTGCCCAGGAGCTCTTCGCGACATCCAGAGATTGATCTCATCTGAATTTATCTTAACTCCAGCCGGAATACCAGATAACGTAAATCCAATGTAGGAACCATGAGATGAACCAAAAATTGAAAGCGATAACGCATCCTTGAAAGTAAAGCTCATAATTTAGGATATCGGCGTGGAAAATAGATTTTTTCATATCTATGGTCAAATTAGAGGAAATTATAGAAATATGTAGGTTTGTGAAAGCCAATTTGAATTTGGAGCATAACCGGCTAAGTCATCTTTATATAATCTGTTAAAATATTAAACTATGGCATCGTTGTATGGACCAGTAAAATACTTTACAGATGAAATGATGAAAAATGCAAATGACAGGGCAAAGGAGATACTTACATTTCTCTATCCTGCAATAACAATGTATGAAGAAGAAGGAGAGATTATCATAGAGGCTGATTTGCCGGGTTTCGACAAGAAGGACATTAAAGTCTCAGCGCATAAACATTCAGTTGAGATCAGCGCCACAAGAAAGGTTGTTGAACATGACCACGTAATACTTGATCAGAGACCACAGAAGATTCTCAAGCATGTTCATGTACCAACCGAGATAGATGAAAACTCTCAACTCTCAGCCAAATACCAGAATGGCGTACTTGTAGTAAGAGTCCCTGCAAAGGGAATAAAATCGGTCAAAATAGAGTAATTTTATTTTTTACTTCTAAGACTCACGCCAAACATAACAAAAGAGATTACAATGGCTAAAAAGCCATAGAATTCATTTTTTTCAAAGAGATAAATGCCACCAATAAAGAGGAATCCCGAGAATAATGATAGGGGTATTGATCTATCTTTCATTTCTCTTGTCTCAACATCTTCTGCTTCAAGTTTCCTCTTCAGCAGTGGCAGAACTTCAAGGCCATTCTCGAGATTTACAATTGCTTTTTTAAAGAAGTCATCGATCTGCCCCTTGTAAAGCTCGTATAAAAGACCTTCATCAATGAACAGTTTCCGGAGAACCTTCACAAACTTAAATTCCGGGTCTAGGGTAAGACATATGCCCTCCAGAAGTGAGGACATCCTCATGTAAAGTACAAGGGACCGTGGAAGCCTGAATGGAAATTCAAA
>JAKAYH010000127.1 GCA_021826835.1 Thermoplasmata archaeon
TTATACAACCACAGCAACCACTTCTTCCTCTGCAACGGCTTCTTTTAAAGATGCTTACTTTTACCAAGGTTATAATTATAAGCTTGTTTTCTCTGTATCACCCAATACATTCAATTCTCCTTTTGTGACACTTTATAATTTAAATATTTCTGTTACCCCTTTATCTGATGTATACAATTACACATACAGTGTTGATTTTCCAGCTTTGTTTGAACAAACATTCACATTCACAAATGTATATCACACAGGCTCATGTATTGAGGGGACAATATCATTCAATAATACAAGCTCGCCAATTTCTTTCTCACAAAGTTATGATGTTGGTTACTTGGCCCTCCCCAAAGGTGATTATAAAATTGTTTTAAATTACAACTACTCGCAGTTAAGTATTCCAATCACCGTCTCTGGTAAAGCCTCATATTCAGTACAGTTTGAGCTTTACAAAGTTGAAATCACGGTTTCATCTAATTACTCTATTTCTAGTGATGAATTATTTGTAGAAGAGGCAGCTCTTAATCCATTCATTACATGTCAGAATACCTTGCCTATGCAGCTTAATGGAAACAATAGTTATGTGGCTTACCTGGGCAATGGCTCATATACTATTCTCTTGATAGTTCCGATAACATACACAGTAAATGGATATGCATACCAGGATTTATTTGCCTATGCTCTGGATCAGGATTTTCCGTTGTCCGGGGCACCATTGTCCATAATGGCATCATCACCATCATTGACCACGCATCTGGTGACCTTTAGCGGAGTTTCTGATTCTATCGATATCTCACTGGAATACGAGCAGTCTTATGCTTGTGGATTTACAAACGATCTTTTCTATAATTCAACATCTGGGACGATAAGTGAAAATATCACAACGCTGTCTGGGCCAGTTGTAATTGAGGCAGATGTTGAGAACTCATCCCAGCTTTATAGTTACCGTTTGGCATTTTGTTTCGATTCGCCTTCAGGAGCTAATATTACGGTTCCATTACACAAAGTCTCTGTGGACGCAGTTGGAACGGTAGCAGGATCGAGCACAGAATTTGCTGCAACTGATCAGATTCATGGTAACTTTGGTATCTCATTATTTGGCAACCTGCAGGTAACATTTTTCAATATAGATAGTAATAATGCTACTTTTTACCTTCCTTCATCTGGATCGCAAATCCAGGTTAAAAACGACTATTCAAACTCAAATGGTTGTCTTTCTCAAACATTTACTGATAACATTACATCATCTACGCAAGAAGTTAATGCAGATTTCCTCACTCCCCACAACATTTCACTCTCACTTTCTCTCCAGAATGTTCCAATCGGGTCTTCACATTCAATCAGTATTTACGGTCAGGTTGGTAACATTTCATTTACGTCAACGTCCTATTCAACCGCTTTTATTTCACCATATGCGAACGTTTCAGTGTACTTACACGTATACACTTGCTACTCTTTATCCCAAATATCATATTGCGATAGCTTTTATTCTGATATAAATACAAATTCTGCCTCTTTTACAATTTATCCTCTGTATTTACACACAATTGAGATAGCAAACCCTCTAATCAACGTCAAAGGGGACTATTTGTTCGACTTTGCGATAAGTTCGTCCAAGATAACAGATCTTAACTACCTTAACCAATACTCTCACTCAATATACAATGTTTCTTCGACTGAAATTACCGTTACTAATAGTACCGGAAAGGATCTGAATTTAACGTTCCTTGCACAGAATGGAACATTCTATGCCTATACCATTTTTGCGAAGTTTTCTGGAACTTTTCAAATTGGCAGTATTTTTTCCCTGTCTTATTCGTTCTTATCAGTTGGAACCATTTCTCTGAATTCTACATCAGTCACATCAAATAAAATAAGTATTCCTGAAGTGACATTAGCCACTGTGACGATCAATCAGAATGGCTTACCACTCCCCTCGTTATACAGTTACTTCAGTTCCACATCTGGTAATTACTTTGGTTTTGTATATGCTGAATCGTTTTATCCCGCTGACTTTTACTTGGGAGTTAAAAATGTCAGCTTGAATATAATTCTGCCAGTCTCTACCAGCGTTCAGGTTACAATGTACAGCGACACGCCATTTATTATGTTCGACCCAGAATCCGAATCATGTTCTGTTTCGAATCATACAGACTATAAGACTGGCCTTGTTTTGCCCTCTGAGTATAAAGTTGCTAAAACTTACACGGTAAGTTTTGTTGAAACAGGCCTGCCTACCGGAACTTCCTGGTCCGTTACTTTTAATGGAACCACCAATGAATCTAGTACGAACACCATAACATTTACGGAAGCAAACGGCTCATATCAGTTCTCCATTGCTTCGATTTCCGGATATACAGTATCAACATCTTCTGGTACCATTATCGTCAATGGATCCTCGGTAAGCAAGGATATTACATTCACGCTTAAGTCTACAGTTACTAAATATCTGGTCTCTTTCGTTGAAACTGGTTTACCTTCCGGGACCTCATGGTCGGTCACTGTAGACAGCATGACAAATAGTTCGACTGGTAATACAATAAGCTTCATGCTTCCTGACGGCAATTATTCATTTACGTCTTCAAACAACGCCAATTATTCTTTCTCCGGACCAACAACAGTGAAAGTGGATGGCTCCAGTGTAACAGTAAACCTTACCTTCTTTAAAACATCAAGCATAGTCCCGCCACCACATACTGGTTCCGTTTCTTTTTCATCAACTTTAATTTACGCTATAGCTGCTGTTGTCGTTATAGGGGTCATTGCTTTCGTATTCAGGGCAATCAGGAAGAAGTAGATCAAAAAGATATCAAATATATATCAATTTATTTCTTTATTCTTTCACCAAGATGGAAAAATTTCCCTTGATGAAAGACTAATGGTCTTTTTTCGTCATCATAGTATCCTTCCAGCACTTTACCAACAAACGCTGCATGATCCCCCATTTTGAATTCGTCAATAACTTTGCATTCATAGTTTGAAATTGATCCGTCTACCAGCGGTGCTTTAATGTATTTTGATGGGAAAGTCCGAAACTTACCTGTGGCAAACTTATCTGTATCCTTAAAGGAAAAATTTCCCGCGATGTGGGCAAGTTCCCCCTGTTGGTCCGAGCAGTAACTCAAGCCAAATTCCCCTGAATCTTTGATCAGATTATATGTTTCCCGTTCGTAGCCAACGAACAGGCCTATCAGAAAAGGCTCTATGGATACTCTTATAGACCATTCTGCTGACATAACATTGACCTTATTCCCGCTGCTCGAGGTAACAAGAGCAACCGTCGTTGTCGTATAGTTCTGGGAAGTTTCAAAATCGGTTTTCCTCACGGGTCGTGATAGATCGGGATGACAAAACACTTACGATCATTCTGCTAAATTTATTAATGGTATCAAATTACAGGAAATTATGAAGGAGACAATTAATTTAAAAGATCTACCCAAAGGCGGACCGTATTCCCATGCTGTTGTAAATAACGGGGTTGTTTTTCTAGCTGGACAGACAGGCAATATTCCTGGAAAGCAGTTGACCTTCAGAGAACAGTTCAATAATGCAATGGAAAAAATCAGTAAGATACTGGTAGCATCTGGATCATCTCTGGATAGGGTTCTAAAGATATCAGTCTTTCTTTCGAAACCCGAATTCTTTCAGGAAATGAATGATCTTTTCGGAAAACATTTCGGTAAGGATCCACCAGTAAGAACCACAATTGTAACAAATTTTACCAGTCCTGAAGTGCTTGTAGAACTGGATGTGACTGCCACCCAATAAGTAATTTATTACTATATTCTCTATTAAATAGCATAAAAAATTCCATTTTCTGATCAATTGTTTGATTTAGATTCAGTGCCATTATTACACTCAATGCATATCGGCACATACATAATTTGAAAATATCACGCCGCATTATGGAAACAGATGTTCAGGGGCTTCTCACCTGTTGATCGAAAGCTTACGATAACTGTCGCTTTCATTGAATCCTTGAGGTTGATGGGTATATTCATGATTCTACCCGTTTTTACTCTGTATGGAGAAGAATTCACTAACTCTGGGTTACTGATTGGACTGGCATTCGGTTCCTATGCGCTTACCATGGCAATATTCCAGATACCATTCGGTATCTTGGCAGACAGGATAGGAAGAAAGAAAACAATCGTTATAGGGTTAATTTTTTTTGTGATAGGAAACCTGATTTGTGTTCATCCAGTGAACATCTACATTCTTATATTTGGTCGGCTGGTTTCCGGGTCAGGTGCGATATCATCCGTTGGGACCTCATTGGTTCAGGCAAAAGTTCCACAGGAGAAGAGAAGCACCGCTATGGCAATCATCGGTATCCCGGTCGGCCTGTCCTTCCTTCTGGGAATTCTTCTGGGCCCTCTTTTATCAGGTTTCATAGGCATATCTTCAATATTTTTGATAGCCTCTGTATTGGGAATATTTGCAATTTTCCTTATATCGAACATGGATGAAAAAAGTGAACGTCAGGAAATTTTCAGGATCAGGGTGCCTGCGCGTAATCTGTTGCTAGGTTTGGCAGGCTTTATTGTTTCGCTGACAATGATGGAATTCTTCTTTTTCCTTCCAGTTTACCATAATTCTTTCCTGATTCATGTATCATATCCGGAGGTAATCTTCCTTCCTGTGTTGATTGGAGGCCTCATAGCAATATTTGCTGCTGGAATCGCTGATCGGGGTCATTTGCGACCAATAGCCACACTTGGTCTATTGCTTCTTTTGCTATCGATTCCATTGCTGTTTATTTTCGATCTATCGCTTCCAGGTTACTTTGAATCATTTTTTGCCTTCCTTGTTTATCTTACCGGTTATTCGATATATGAAATCACTTTCCCGTCGCTCGTTTCAAAATCGTCAAACCTGAATGCATACAGCACGAATTTCTCTGTTTTTAATATGTTCCAGCATTCCGGTCAACTCGCTGGTTCATTGATAGCAGGTTTATTTATCGCTCAGGAGCTTTCAAGTAAACCATTAGTGGATCTATCACTTTTTATGATCTCCATGATAGGCGTGTCTATACTCTCCACATTGATTTATTTCCATTTTACTGAAGCACAATGGAAACAATAGAAGCAGTAATCTCTGCTTCTCAGATTCAAAAATCAAGGAGATTACTTAAGTCTCACTTAGATTATGATTTACCAGTCCTGAATATGGTTTAATTAAATTCTGTCAACATTTTATCAAGGTCCTTTCTGTTAAGATCAATTATTTTTGAAAAATAATCGAGCATTTTAACGGATGAGGAGAGATTGGATTTTGTCAATTGCTCTATGTTAATTCCAACTTTGACCCTATTTTCAATCTTTTCAAGCGTTTCAAGGACGCCACTGTAAACATTCGCTGCATTTTGTATCGACCTGACTGTGGATGCAGATATACCTTCTTCTTCGAGAATAAAACTCTTGATCTTCTCCGGGAGATCCACGCCGAGAAAATCAAGTAGATTGAGATCCGCTGTACTTTTGAGTGGAGCAAAACTCAGTATTATTGTTCCAGGATTCACATCCGCCTTCAGGCATTGTTTATCATATTCTATTATAAGATCGGATATCTGTTTGCTGTCAAACAACATCTGTGTGGTGAAGAATTTGGCACCCGTCAGGGTTTTATAAAGCATTTTCTTTGCTTCATCTCTCCTTTCTGGGAGGCAGATGTTTCCAATGTTAACATGATTAATCACATGACTGGAAAGAAGATGATTGGCTGTTATATTTGCCTCTGAAACACTGGGCCCCGGATATTTATGGTGTCTGGTATTACCTCCAACAAAAATTATGTTTCTTATGCCAAGCGTGCTCGTTTCCTTCAGCCATGCAACGAAATCATCGTATGTTTCGATATGAACTACTACCTTATTCACAATTGCATCCACTTTAAGATCATCAGCAATTCCCCTGGCCAGCATTCTTGTATATATGCTGTTGTACCTTGGTTTCCCCTCATGATTTTCCTCTATCAGCTCCGGCACGTTCACAGCATTTAGTCTTCTGATCGGGGATAGAACCTTGACAATTTCAGATCTCTTCATAGAAAGGTTTTTCAATATTTTTTCGTCATGGACAGAGTCACCTGTCTTATTGTCTCTTATTGGAACTACAGTGAATATGAGTGGTCTTTTAGCCAGCGAGTCAGAAAGAATCATCTAATTGCTCCTTTAACCAATACTATGGTCAATTGCGAATCAATACTTTTTGTTTGCGCAAATCATGGTATTGTAATTATGATCATGGAAATTTGGGAATAATTACCGTGGAAGCTTTTGGAAAATCTAAATAATAAATGAAAAACAGTTAAAATGGTAGAATCTTAAAGATCTAAAAATTATTAGGTCCAGATTCCACCCTGTATGTTACAATAACACCATTCCTCAATACGAGTGAGTCGTTCACAGCTACCTCATATAGATCATAAAAGGAAACCAACTTTCCATTATACCGAGTATAACTGTGTATCGTCTTGACAGTAATCGCATGGTTATAGAGAAGGGCGGTAAGCTCGTTATTGCTGTTAATTACTCCAACAAAGTACCCCAGACCCTGGACTGAAGTATCGTTGTAATTTGTGAGCATATCTGTACCATGAGAGCCATTCAGTTCGTATGACTGAGAATACTGGTTTTCTAAAACACGTATCTGGGTAACATTGAAACCTATACCTATCGATGTTAGCCCGAATGAGGCGTTTAGGAATAGATCCTCCGTTGAGGTCCCATT
>JAKAYH010000128.1 GCA_021826835.1 Thermoplasmata archaeon
TTTCAGAAATATCACTGTGCCTAACCTGTACCTTTAGCCCCAGACTCTCCCCGTACTTCTTAAGTCTGTATAGCATGTCCCTGTTCAGTGCTCTGAGAGGAGTGATAAATATACAACTTATTGGATCAAGGTCCTCCGATCTGATCCTGTCCAGAATAGGAAAGATCGCCGCCTCTGTCTTTCCGCTTCCGGTAGGTGATATCAAAACGGCATTCTTTCCAGATCTGACAACAGGAATGAATCTCTCCTGTGCTTCTGTGAGACTTTTAAAACCTTGAGACGACACAAAACGTGCAAAATCTTGTGTAAAAAAATCAGAAAAATTAATTTTTTCTTCCATTACTTTCACTTATTTAGTTGTCGTCGTCATCGTCCATGTCATCGTCGTCATCGTCATAGTCTTTATCTTTGACAGAAAATAACATAGTTTCACCTCAATAAGGAAAAATATATGAGTATAAAAACCTTTTTTCTTGAATCTTTGTATAACACTATATTACCAAAGGATCATACAATAGGGATCGTATTAATGCAATAGCCTGATACCAAAATTGAATTGATGCAATATACGAAGATTTTATGTCAGAAACCTATGCGAAAATTCGTAATACCCTATGTATAGACATATATAGCAGCAATGATGTTAAATACAAATGAATGATTTGTAAGTATGACATGGTAGAAAGTTGTGGGAGTTAAGGCAATCGAAAACGCAGGTGGACATTTAAGTGCCAAGGTTGGCGATAACATTATATTCTTTACGAAAAACAAAGAAGGATTGCAGGCGATGAATGCAGTATGTAGCCACGCAAAGTGCATTCTGGGAGAATATGATGAGGAAAAGAATCAGGTTAAATGCCCGTGCCATCACGCCGTTTTTGATCTTGGAAACGGAAACATGATAAAACCACCATCTGTGGCTCCAAACAGTCCAATGGAAAAACTTGGTTTGAAAAAATTTAATGTGAGAGAAAATCAGGGATTTATTGAAGTTGAAATATGATCTGTCATTTCAGACCGTATCTTTTATTTTTTTTACTTGAATTTAACAAATATTAAAAGATGAGTAAACATTTGGTTATGTATGATCAACAGAGACCTTGCGATTCAAATTAAAAGCCTGATGCCATCCAGGGTAAGAGATTCGGATCAGAGAACCCCCGTATCTATGTGGAATGAACTTGACAGGTTAAGAGGAACTCCTGAGAATACAGCTGTCGTTATATTTAGAACAAGGGGATGTGCGTGGTATGACTTTACATCCTGTTCTATGTGCGGATATTTCAATGATGTGAATACAAATGTTACAAAGGAAGACCTTAAGGCGCAGGTCGATAAACTTATGGAATTTTTAACGGACCAGAAAGTCCTTAAGGTCTTTACATCAGGTAGTTTCCTCGATACAAGAGAAATACCTGATGATGTTTTCAGCTATTTTATGGATAAAGTTTCAACGAAGATAGACAAGCTGCTGATAGAATCCAGAACAGAGTTTGTAACAGACCTGACTATGTCTAAATTGAGGGATACCGGTATAGATACCAGGATTGCAATAGGAGTTGAAAGCACCAACGACAAAATAATAAGGGAAAGCATCAACAAAGGAACTACATTCAAAAAATTTCTTGATGCAGCTTCTATAGTGAATAGATATGATCTGGAGCTCAGGTCATATCTTCTCCTGAAGCCACTATTTCTTAATGAGGAAGCATCTGTGAAGGATGCGATCAAATCTGTTTATGATTGCGCTTCTGTCTCAGATGATGTTTCAGTGAATCCCATGAATATTCAGAAAAATACACTTGTCGAAAAGATGTGGAAGAAAGGACTATACAGGCCACCGTGGTTATGGAGTGTTGCCAGGGTACTATTGGAAACGGAGGATGCTGAGGCTGATGTCTTGAGCTATCCTACTGGGGCCAACATGGAGAGAGGAGCCCATAATAACACGAAGGATCCTGAATTGCTCAAACTTATATTTGAATCTTCACTGACACAGAATTTCCAGAAACTCAGAGAGTATTATGAAAACTCGGAACTTACAGAATACAGAACATACATGGATATGGAATCTGCGTTACCCCTATCCTATGACATTGATGCTTTCATAAGAAAGATTTCTGGTGGATCGGTGAATGTTTGAATGGCGATAAAAGGAGAAAGAGAAATAATTAGTAATATAATGAAAGATGGCGGAGTTCTGCAATCGCCAGACGACTGTTCCTATACAAGGATCAGTAACAGATGCATTCTTACCACAACTGATTCAATTACTCCTGAAAATCATATTCCGGAGGGTGTTGGACCTCTTGAAGCAGGTGAATTCTTCGGATCTGTGAATCTTTCTGATATTGCCGCAATGGGCGGAAAACCTCTCTCCTTTATGGCTGCTTTCATTATTGGAAACGATATTGACATGGATTACCTTGAACAATTTTCAAAAGGCCTGGGAAAAATTTTATCAACATATAACACAGAATATATAGGTGGTGATACAAAGCCTGGAAGGTCTACGGCCTTTTCAGGTTTCTGTATAGGAACTGCCAAGTGGAGTGAGATAACATTCAGGAAAAACATAGGAAAGAATCAGATTCTGTGCATGACCAATGATCTTGGACGAGTGGGATCTGCATATATGGATTACATCAATGGCGTCAACGTTAGGGAAAGTGCCAGGGAGATGCTCAAAATAACTCCAAGGATTAAGGAGGGCAGTCAGATTGCAAAATCAGGGGGAAAATTTATGATGGATATGTCCGATGGGCTTTTTGGATGCCTCAGCCAGATGAAAAGGGACTATGGATATGGATTCAGGCTGGTTGAAAGTGAACTGCCATTTCATCAGTCAGTGGCAAAAACGTCCGACCGGTATGGTATTTCTAAAACTCAAATAGGGTGTAACATAGGGGGCGATTATGAACTTCTGTTTACAATTGACAATAATGATTACGGGAAATTCTCCAGAACGATGGAAGACAAAGGTATAAGAATAAGCTACATCGGGGATGTCTGGGAAGGGGACAATATAATTTTCGACGGAGAAAGATGGACAAAAATTGAAGGAAAAGGGTGGGAGCACTTTAAGTAAATATTACACTACTTCTATATACACCTTCTCTTCATCGATTTCCCACAGTCTCCCGATCTCCTTCGTGCCCTCGAATGCGGTTAATGTTGAGGCGAGTGTCTCTGCCATTATTTTATCCCTGAATTTTTCGATAGCCTTAATTATTCTACTTCCTGCGTGTATATTCAGGTTAATTGTGGCATCATACTCAAGATTTTTCTCCTTCCTCATCACCTGAACTCTTCTGATTATTTCCCTGCTAAGACCCTCAAGTTCCAGTTCCTGATCAATTGCGGTGTTGAGATAAACTGTCAGGTTCCCCTCGCTTTCCATCACGTACCCTTCTGCAGCCTCTGCTTTGAATTCCACGGCATCCTTTGGTATCTCTATTCCTTCAAAGGATATGCCGGCATTCGTCATTTTATCAACCTCTCCAGATTCGTTTAATTCCCTTATGAATTTTTCAAATTCGGAAAACCTGCTCTTAAGTATGGGTGCAGCCTTCGAATTGATAATTTTTATGAATACCTTTTCAGGCTTTTCAGACTGACTTATAATTCTAATGCTTCTGGCATTCATTTCCTCCCTCACCGGGTCCAGATCGGACTCCGTTAATTTCTCTGAGAGAATCAGCAATTCTTTAACAGGTTGCCTTCCCTTGATACCTGCATTTTGTCTTGCCCTTCTTGTAAGTTCTAATGCTAATCTTGAAACTCCGATTTTTGCCTCTATCTTTGTATCAATTAGCTTGATGTCCGCTTCCGGATAAAGTGCACCGTGTACACTCAACTGATCAGGGTGAAGTTTTCTGTATATATATTCGGACGTGAACGGTGCTATGGGCGCCAGGAGTCTACATACATTATCGATTGCGTAGAACAACGTCGAATAGGCTTCCGATTTGTCATTCGAGGACTCCCAGAATCTTCTTCTCGACAGGCGCAGATAGAAGTTCGAAATTTCGTCTATCAGATTTGAAATTATTCTCTGTGCCTCATGAAACTCGTAAAGATCCATGTATTTTCTGCATTCTTGTATGGTAGTATTCACCCTTGATGTTAGCCATCTATCCAGGATGTTTGAACTTTGCTTCAAACCTGAATAACCATAGTTGTCCAGATTGGCATTGGACGCAAAGAAGCTGTAAATATTCACCAGAGTTCCCAGTATTTTGGTTTCATTCTCCTTAACTACCTTCTCTATGAGGGGCTTCGGTTTCCACGGTGCCGATGTGAAAAAGAATAACCTTGATGCATCTGGACCGAAGTCATCCATCATCTTCATCGCCAGAACCCCATTTCCACGGCTCTTGCTCATTTTCTTTCCTTCCGAGTCAAGAATAAATTCTGCACAGAATACGTTTGAATAGGCATTTATCTTGAACAGTATTGTTGAGAGAACATGAAGAACATAGAACCACCCTCTTGTCTGATCAATGGCTTCCGTGATAAATGATACGGGCAATTGTGGCATATTCTCGTTAAATGGATAATTTGTGGCTGCATAAGTAGAACTGCCGGAGTCAAACCACGTGTCTATTACAAATGGTTCCCTCTCCATTTTACCACCACAGTCTGGACATTTCATGGTTATTTGATCCACATAGGGACGATGAAGTTCCTTTGGCCTTGGCATTCCTGATCTTTCCATTAATTCCTGTATAGATCCTATTGCTTCCTGATGCCCACATGAACATGTCCAGACGGGAAGAGGTGTACCCCAGTATCGGTTTCTAGAAAGATTCCAATCCTTGGCATCCTCTATAAAATTCCCGAAGCGGCCTTCCTTGAGATGGGACGGAATCCAGTTGACTTTCTTGTTGTTTTCAACAAGTTCCTTTCTATATGCTGAAACTCTTACAAACCAAGCATCTATGGGATAGTATAAAAGAGGGGTATCGCACCTGTAACAGAAAGGATATGAATGCTCGTATTTTTCACTTCTTACTAAAAGATTTTTTCCTTTCAGATATTTGATTATATCAATGTCAGCATCCTTTACAAATTTCCCATTCCATGGAAGACTTTTATCGTTGAATTTACCCTGAAGATCCACCGGATTAACTAGTATAAGTCCTTGCTGTTTTCCCAATTCGAAGTCATCAGCTCCAAAAGCCGGTGCGGTATGGACTATGCCAGTTCCTTCCATCAGATTTACGTGATCACCATGAACGATTTTGCATGCGTTATCTGGAAGCTGAAGGAAATCAATGGGTCTTTCGTACTTCAGCCCCAATAATTCCTTTCCGCTATATGTCTTGAGAATCGTGTAATTGTCTTTCAATACCTTTGAGACCAGCGATGATGCGATTACATAGACTTCCTTACCGTATTTAACATCAGCGTATTTTTCGTTCTCATTTACTGCAAGCAACATGTTGGAAGGCAAGGTCCAGGGAGTTGTAGTCCATGCTATGGCGTACCTTCCGTCCTGAACAAGCCTAAATTTTACATAAACTGACGTATCCTTAATGTCTTTATATCCTTGCGCCAGTTCATGCGAACTAAGGGTGGTTTCACATCTTGGGCAGTATGGAGATATTCTGAAATCCTTGTACAAGTCACCAGAACTGAACATTTTTTTCATAGCCCACCACTCACTCTGGATATAATCATCCCTGAGAGTTATGTAGGCATTTTCGTGATTTATCCAGAAGCCCAACCTGCTATCCATCGTGTGCCACTCATCAATGTACCTGAAAACACTCTCCTTGCAATATTCATTGAATTTGTCTACCCCGAAATCTTCTATTTCTGATTTGTTCTTAAACCCGAAATGCTTTTCAGCTTCAAGTTCGACAGGTAGGCCATGGCAATCCCAACCAGCGTCTCTGCGTTTTATACTGTATCCCATCATTGTCCTGTATCTCAATGCTGTATCTTTTATGGTTCGTGTAAGTGCGTGACCGACATGCGGCCTTCCATTTGCCGTCGGTGGCCCTTCCAGGAATATGAAGGGTTCACCATTTTCCCTCATTTTTTCTATCTTTTGAAAAACATCGACATCATCCCAGTATTTACCAATTTCTTCAGCGAAATCTTTTATTTTTTTCCCCTGTGGGATTAATTCAAAAGCCATATCCAACCTTACCTAAATTATTATTCCATTAAAAAAGTGATCCTAATTACAGAAACTGTGATAAAAATCTGACAATTACCCTTACTTCTGGATTCTGGCAGCATTTGTAGGAAATGCATATGTTGATTGAAAAACAATTTTCAGAGGTGGTGCACGTGCCTTAAGGATGATTGTGTGTCGCATAATTCGGCCAATCGCAAACATATGATATTTTCTGATAAATAGATAAAATAAGGAGTTTCTGTGATTTCTAAAAGAATTAAATGTATAAAATGCTACTTTTAAAATAAATCTATTTGCAATATTCTGTGGCCAGAGTTTTAAAAACCAGAGATAATTTTAAACTGATCTCCCATTATCGTCACCTTCAAAGATTTTAAGTAATATTTTCTTATATTGACAATTTTCAGAAAGATTTATAAATATTTTTTTTATATGATTAATATGGAAAGTGAAGATGTTCAGATAATTATTGATCGAACAAATGCAATGTTGGACAGGGATGGACTGGACGACGATTTTTTTCATTCGCTGGGAATTAAAAGGATTGATGTAAAAGGAGAGATCG
>JAKAYH010000129.1 GCA_021826835.1 Thermoplasmata archaeon
GTTTTTCTTATAAAAATCTGGGTGGAAGTTCATTTTATTTACATGTTCTCTGGTAAGGTTCTTCCAATTTTCATCAGAATAGTCTATGAACCACTGATCTTCAAGAATGGATACAATAACCTTAGTACCATTTCTGGTTTTTGCCTTTCTTGAGGTTTCCAGAAAAATGAAAGCAAGTTTTTCCTCAATAAGTTTATTTTTTATTTTTTCTCTTGCTTCTTTTACAGTTAATCCAGATATCTCATCCACAAAAGTTTTGACATACCCAAGATAATACTCATCTCTATACAGGTTCGCATTTGCTTCATTTAAGTCACTGAATTTATTCATGTATTCCTTTACACTTGTATCCTTCCCGTTTATTTCTATCATAACCGGTATTTCCAGGGTCAATTTTTCCCTCAGAATGTAGTAGTAATCCTTCACAGAATGCCCCGGTACAGAATATACTACACCTGTTGCGTGTTCCGGATCTATATCTTCATTGGAAAAAGCCTTTATTTTTTTCCCAGAAAATGGTACTTCGTATTCCTTTTTAAGTATGTTTTCAACCGGGCACTCTTCAAGCAGTTGGGCGTTTCTATTCTGGAATCTGTATTTTTCATATGCATCCCTGCTCATTACAACCTTTTTGTCGTTTATGTTTACAGTTACATATCGTGATTTTGGATTTATCCAAAGATTAGTTATTGCTGGAATGGTCTCTGGTCTTAGAGAAGAAGCCGCTAGATAAAATTCATCAGTCCTGAATAATACACTAACGAATTCCTCAATGGACACCTTATTTGTGTCGCCTTCATCTATATCATCTTCTCCAACTGCATTGCCATCTTCCGGAGAATATAGCACCGCATGATTCCCCTTTTTAATTAGCCCAAGTGAATTCAGTTTTCTGAACTGCCATTCCACCAT
Source organism: Thermoplasmata archaeon (assembly GCA_021826835.1). Next base: position 913 of record JAKAYH010000129.1, read on the forward strand.
TTTTTTGTATCTGTCATCCACAGATTTGAATGTTCTACTCCAGTCAATAGAATATCCAAGTGCCCTGAAATCTTTGATTATTTTATCGGCAAAAAAATCAGCGACCTCCTGTGGGTTATAGAACCGGGTTATTATGCCATCCAGGTTTTTTTTGTCTTCATATTCTAAAATATATTTTCTGTAAAGATCCAGGGTCTTTTGATCACCTCTTCTCAATTTATCAGAAATGGCCTCGATTGGGGTTCCACTTTCATGAAAACCCATCGGGAAAAGCACATTGTAACCCATCAGGCGTTTGAATCTTGCAATAAAGTCTGCAATCGTATACGTTCTTCCATGCCCAACATGTAAAGGTCCACTTGTATATGGCCACGGAACAGTTATGAAAAATTTCCTCTTTGACGACTTTCTTGCGAGGAATAGGCCATTTTTCTCCCACTCGTCCTGCCAATATTTTTCATCTGTCATTGAAATCATTCAATAATTAGGACCGCTGCAGCAATTGTTGTAGTCCATTCCTCTTCCTTGAGAACTATGGCTGTTGAACAGATATTCCTAGTCTGAAGAATCCTATCTTTTAGCGTATACTCTTCATTCTCGGGATTCCATTTTAACCGATCCTGTTCTCCAGTAGTACTGGCTAGCATTTCCGCAGCAAGTTTTTCTGCGAAAAACCCTGCTTTCTTCTCAGTCTCTCCAAAACTATGATGTTCGCTCAAATAACCCCATCTGCTTCTATCTGTGGGAATAGCATAACCTATTGCAGATGAAACCATTCTGTTCAGTTCATTGGACGCATTCCTGGCAAGAACCGTAAATAATATTTGACCGGGGGAAAGTTGCTTCAGACCTTCATTCCTATCAACGATTTGAGCTCCAGGAGGAAAAATGGAGCTCACACTAACTATATTAAATTGTGCAATTCCCGCATCTCTCAGGGCCTCTTCAAAGGATCTTAGCATGGTGTCGCCTCTTCCCACACCTCTGGTAAAGAAGAGCTTAGTAGGAACTAAATTACTCATATTAACGGTATATATTACAATAAGATAAAAATATAATCTCGAGTTGAAAGCTAAACATCTATGGTGATCTCTAATTGATCATTCTTCTCATCTAACGAGGAATATGTAGCAGCCTTGGGAATATTGACCAATACACTGGCGTTTCTTACTTCTCGAAAATTAACATCTACAATTATTTCATCATTTACCACAATCATCGTGCAATTTTCCGGTATTGAATGTTTCAGGTCGAACTGTAATATTAGTTCATTTAAATAATTTACTACGACTTTGTAGAACTGGCTCTCTCTGTTGAATTTATACCTTTTTACAATGAGTTCTCCGCTTAAGGTTGCATTTTCAACTAGAAGAAATCTATACCCTGATGTAACGGAATCGATCAATTCTTGAAGTGACTTGAAAAAAACTCTAATTTTAACATCAGCAGAATGTTCAACTATCTCATACATTTGCGATGTAATCTAATTAAAAATATTAAGGATATTGAAAAATTTAAAAAAAAGTTTTATTCCTCAGGTTTTGAGGATGATATAACAGGGATTGCTTCTTCTAGGTTGAGACCTATCTCATCCTGTGAAAGCTTCCTTCCTATGCTTCTCTCATAGAAATCAATTATAGATCTCTTCTCCTCCATTGTGTACTCCCTGAAATACTTCTCTTTTTTCAGGTTCTTTCCTGTTCTCTCTTCGTATGTTTTTGCCGGTATGGAATATTTTCTCTGCGTGGCATCTCTGTATAGTTCTGGTATAACGTTAAATGCACAGAACGGAACCACTCTGCCATCTGGCATCGCATAATGTATATCGCATCTTTCAACTCTGTCTACATCATACGTGTATGGATCCATGAAATGCATAAACCCGACAAACATACTCTTGTAGTGGAAAGCTTTTAGACCGTGATAGTCACCCTCCGTGAATGCGTTGTAGATCATATCCTTCAGACTGAAGTCTTTTGGAGCCTTCTCATAGTCCACGAATCTCTTCATATTCTTCAGGAGTTTCGCAAGTGAAGATGCTTTCGAGAGTGTCTTTATACTGGATCCTTTAATTTCATCTGACAGCTCTCCAATATATTCAAACATACCTCTTACGTCAATAAATCTGGTTATAGGCGTTACTTTGTCTCCTTCCTTGAAGAGATATGTTCCCATTCCACATGCGAAATGGATAGACAGCTTATACATGTCTTTTCCTTTAAGTTGCTCTACGAAGTTGGAAATCTTAGTTGTTGACGGAACAGTGAAGAAATCCTCTCTCCCTATCAAACCGTCTGTCTGCTGTTCTATCTTCTTGATACATCCAGGTATAGTTACCCTTTGCTTCTCTCTCATCCTGTCTGGCATTCTTCCCACAAGGCTTACAGGCTGGAAGTTCACTGCTCTAACTGCATCGATGTTGTTAAGACCAAACTTTATGATATCTCCAAGGTACATATCATTGATTCCACCAATAACCGTGGGAACGAGGACTACGCCGAGAGGTGCATTCTTGTAATTTTCAAGAGCAGCGGGAACCTCCCAGAAGTTCTTTGGATTTGATCTGGGTGTTGGGCCATCAAAGCTCGTGTATATAACGTTTGAACCAGCTTCTCTTATTTTCTTAGGAAAGTCTGGATCAAAGGCAGCTCTCACACTGTTTGTGTTAAGCTGGATATGCTCATATCCCTCTTCTCTTGCGATTCTTATAACATCAAGTATATCATCCCTTATTGTTGGCTCTCCCCCAGTTATCTGTACCGCATTAGCTCCAACAGGCTTTTCATTTCTCATTCTCCTAAGCATCATTCTTACCTGATCCTGTGATGGTTCGTAAATTGGTTCGTTCTCCTTTGCATAGAAGAAACAGTACCAGCATGAAAGATCGCAACGGTTAGTAACGACTACATTTCCCAGACCTGTGTGTGACTTATGCTTTACGCAAAGACCACAGTGTGTTGGGCACACTATTTTTGATTCAAGGTAAGCTACGTGTGGGTTAAGTATTTTAACTCCGCCATCCTGCCATTTCTTTGCTTCTTCGTACATTTCATAGTCTTCCCAGTATTTCTCTCTTGTGATTCCGTGTTCGGCGCATTCTTTTATAAGCTTAACTTCCCCTCCATTCTCATATACAATTGCAGGGATTCTCATCTGATCAAATTTTTCATCATCAACGCATATTGGGCAAAGACTTTCTGTCACCCTTATAAGCAGCATATCATCGTTGACAAGGTGTCCCATGCTGCTCACAAACTCATCTACTGTCTTAAACGGCGCATTCTTACTTACCTCGAAATCAGAGGCAAATCTGATATTCGGGTACTTGTTTTTTTCCTCAATAGCTATCATTTATTGAATCACCTATTTCAACATTATAGATTATAGTTGATTAAAAGTATTTTGTAGTTTGTATTGCTAATAAACCAACCATATTGAATAATTTTTGTAACATAGAATATTACAAACTGCTTTGTTTTGTGTATTTCTAATTTCTATTTACTTGTATCAATATTTTATAATATGTCTATCTAATATGTTTTTTCTTTAATTTTTCATATAGTTTTGTCAGGCTGATCTCAAAGTAAGTTACAGGAAAATTAAACGAATACTTTTGAATAATTTCTGGCGAGATCTCACCTATAAATCCAACGTTGTCCCCTTCTATTTCAACAATTCCGTGCCTTCCATATACAAATTCTCCCATATTGCCTTCGTGCACTTGTATGTTACTAATTCCAAAAGCTTGAATAATCCCATCCAAGTATCCTTTTATATCAGAATAATTGGAGTGTCTTCCACATATGGAAACAGCTAAAGTTCTATCTTGTGTTCCTTCAATAAAAACTTCACCCACCTCAAATACCTTTTGTGGGAATCCATATTGCCGGTTCCTCTGGAAAAATTCCAGAATACCTCCTATCAAATTCTTCCTTAGTTTAGAAAATTCCTCACTTTTTGCATTAAGAATTTCCAGTTTATCATCGCCTTCTTCCTTCCTAAGCACGAAGTTTATAATTTCCAAAAATCCGTAATCTATAGCAACCTGTCTAACTTTGGAAGTAAACATATTTAATTCGTCCAGTTTTCCAGTAAAATTCGAAGTAAGTTCTCTTGGCTCGATTTGGTTGATTCCATAAGCTTTTATGAAATCCTCTACGATGTCTTCATAGCCCATTACATCTATCCTCTCTAACGGGACCTTTATGTTTTTTTTATCGATTCCGTAGCCCATTTTTTTTAGATAAGTTGCTATTTTTGGGATTGATGCACTGACACCTGAAATTTCCTTTATTACTTCGCTATCCATCTGGTACATATCCGATTTTAGTGAAGACAAAATCTCCTCTGAGCATTCACTGTTCAGGAATTGCACATTAAGGCCAAGTTTCGTGAAATAACCCGCTCCAAGTCTAGCGCCCAGTATGAGCCCCTCTTTTGTACTTGCTGTAATATCGACCAACACAGAAAGTGTGTCATTTTCAACTCTGGATGATTTCGAATTGAATAATGGCGGAATTGATATGATCCTGTTGGAATCTTTAAGGGCACATATTTTACCATCTTTTAGAGAATCAGACACTAAACTGCCATATTCCCTTCCTTTGGGATGCTCATTGATTAAATCAAATATTGTTGACCGTTTATCGTCAAAGGTTTCGAACTCCTCTTCAACGGATATTTCCCCATAAGTCAAATCGCCGATAACTTTATTCAGATCATGAATACCGCTCGCAAATAATTTCCTTTTTTTTCCTACATTCTCACTAATTCGATCAAAGTATTCTAGCGAATCTTTTGCCACCCGGCTATTTGTTTTTCCCAGGTTCACTTCAAGGGCAATAATGTAAGGCCTGCATCTTGGTTTCAAATTATTAATTCTTCTTTTTGCAACTGACATCTCCCCCCTTTTTGAGGGGCTCCCAAAATAGGTTCTTATAGAATGAATCAGTGATAATGTTGAGTAAATGTCTGGTCTATCTGGATTAAATTCAAGTTTTATTTCCTCCTGATTATCCTCATAGCTAAAACCTATTATCCTTGAATATGTCTTCAATTTGTCTGTCCATTCTTCACCAAATGACCTTATAAATATTTTTTTGTCGCTTCTTATAACTACCAAAATTACACCCTTAGTCTTTTTTGATAGAATTTTCTGCCATATATTCTTTCAATATGGTTCTAATCAGTTCCTCTATTGAGATTGCGTCGCCTCTTTCAATCACCGTATTCAGATTCTCTATCATACGATTTGTTAGTTTAACCTGTACATTTTTTACCGTACTTTGCTCATCGTATTTTTCCATAAATTCTTTGATGGCATCCCTAATTACCTCTGAAATAGTTTCATATTTGTGTTTTTCCCTGATTTTCATGAGTCTGTCCAAGTCTTCCTCTGAAACTCTGATTGTGATTCTATACGGAACTGACATTTGTACCTTCCTGATAATTTCCAATAATGTTATGCCCTAATAAATCTTTTTAGTTTTGTAAATAAGAGTTTTTTTAATCTCTGAAGGAAAATTAAATTGAGTTTGTTAGCAAATATAAAGGATTAATTGACTTATAAAAATTGCAGGCCATAAGGAATTTAAAGCATCTTGCAACTAGATTCACCTGAATTAACTTTATTTGTAAAATCCGCATAAATTTAAGGTAAAAATAACGAAACTAGTTAAACATTCTTATATGTAAATTGTATTAACGTCTTCGGTATTAAACAATG
>JAKAYH010000130.1 GCA_021826835.1 Thermoplasmata archaeon
ATGATTTCAGAGTGTGGTGGGATAACCTTAAATTCACATGAGGATGTCTATAAAGATGAAAACCATCACGTTTATGTGAATACTGTATACCTGTCAGGCTTGAAAAAATATAGTATGAATGGATATAATGTATCCAATTATTAGCCAAAGGAATTTTTTCATTATTTTATAACCTTGCAAGGGCAAGATTTTTTTACAGAATAAAGTAAGCTATGGACATTCAGGAAAGATAACTGTAAAATACTGCTGGAATACCCTGCAGTATGGTGAATTTGAATTAATCTTATCACAGATCGGCAGTTAATAAACCGCATTTCGGAAGAATGAATGAACTTGAGGGAGTTTTAGTAGTCTTTCCTGATCAATACACTTAAAAATTGCTGGAAACCTTAGCATTTTAGATTTTGGACTTTATTCGATACATATGCAGGTAATTCAGACTATAGACACAGGCAATGGCAGTTTATTTGGCCATGTAGAGCCAGTGATTGCTTGATTGATGTGCAGCAGTGAACTTAATATGTATGATTTACAAAATTAAAAATATAATGGAAAATTTCATCATTCTGGATGTGTTTATATATATGTTGTGAATAAAGTATAATACTTATGTCTCAACAAAAATTTGTCGATAGATTTGAGGAAATAGAAATCCTAGAGGATGCTTACTCATCCAAGAGACCTTCACTGTTCATCCTTTACGGTAGAAGAAGAGTTGGGAAAACTGAATTGGTGAATAAGTTCATAGGCAACAGAGGAATTTATTTTCTTGCAACAGCAGAGGGAGACAAGGAAAACATAACCAACTTCAAGATTAGTGTTTCAAAGTTCTTGAAAGATGATGGTATCATCAGGGCAAATTTTGATGATTGGTACTCTTTTTTTACGGTGCTGGTTTCAAGTAGCTCATTTCGTGCAAAAGCAAGCATCTCGAAGGTCATAATCGCCATCGATGAATTCCCGTATCTTATAGAGGCTAATCGGGCAATTCCATCTGTCTTTCAGAAAATTTACGACACAATACTGAAGGATTTAAATGTAATGTTGATCCTCTCTGGTTCATCCGTTAGCATAATGGAAAACGAAGTGCTTTCCTATAGAAGCCCCCTTTATGGAAGAAGAACTGGCCAGCTGCAGCTGAAACCTTTGCGTTTTAGGTATTTGGCTGAATTTGTAAATTATGAATTTGAAGACTTATGCAATACGTATTTTGTATTCGGCGGCATGCCCGAATATCTTTCTAAACTTGATCCTGATGCTGGATTTTGGAAAAATGTATCAAAAAACCTTCTTTTGAAAGGATCGCCACTTTATGAAGAGGCAGAATTTCTCCTTCGGACTGAATTCAGGGAACCCAGGAACTATATGCTGATTCTTAGATCAATTTCTTACGGAAATCATACACTGGGAGAGATATGCACATATTCTGGCCTTGACAAAAGCATGGTATCAAAGTATCTTGACGTCCTCATGTCGCTTGGTTTTGTAATAGCAGAAAAGCCATTCGGTGCTCCTGAAAAGTATAAGAGAAGAATGTACTGGATATCTGACCAATACCTGAAGTTCTGGTTCAGGTACGTCTTACCAAATAGAAGCGAAATTGAGAGATCACATGCAGATGAGGTTATCGAAGGAATAAAGGCAGATTTTCCAATTTTTGCAGGTGAACAGTTCGAGAGCCTGATGAGAGAACTCATACTGGAAGGAGTATTAGGAAGACCGTTTGATAGTGTCTCAAGATGGTGGGGCAGAAACAGTTCCAGGAAAAGAGGAAGAGATGTTGAAGAAGTAGATATTGTAGCATATTCCAAAAAACGCGAGGAATTGCTATTTGCCGAATGCAAGTGGACCAACAGCCCTGTATCCATTGATGTGGTTGAGACATTAAGGAAAAAGTCTGAAACTCTGAGAAAGCAATTTCCTGGTAAAAAATATACATTTGCTGTGTTTTCGAAGAGTGGATTTAGAGGAATTTATAAGGGGCATGGCAACGACACTGTCCTGATGGAACTTTCGGATATACAGAAAGGTATTTCCTGATAGTCCAAAGAGCTAAAAATTAAACGTTTGAAATTTGATAATATTTTGATCCATAGGGCATTTCCAACTTCACCACAAAATAAATCTCTTAAACTTGTCGCGTATGTTGTTAATGAAGAGTTCATGGTAAGTTTAAAATTTGGCTTCTGTAAAAATTGCAGTCACGAGATAGTTTTTTTTGAAGAGCAATGAAAACATCACATTACCAGGGCAAACCTGTATCATGTGCCACACTGGCCTACAGGCCATGTCACAACAATAGAGTGTGAAAGAACCCCATGCAATTGTTCAGTGCCAGAACTTGATGAATCCAAGGGGCAGAAATCAAGAATGGTTTTACTTGATAGTCATCCGGAGAGATAGGGAGAAGATCATGCTGCTATACACTGTTAACAGGATAATGACTGTCGCCATGTATATAGGCATACTGGCTCTTCTTACCGCACCAATCGGGTTATATTTCTATTACTCTGGGGTCTACACAGAGAGCACGTTATACATCTTCAGAATTGGGGAGTCACTATTTTTACTGTCTCTAATTCTTCTCATTGTTGGTTTGATATACAAGGTCATAAATAATAAAAAGAACAAAGGATAGGTCTTGAAATATACTGGGTCAATGGCATTCTTGTAAACAGTATTCATATACACTATTGTTATACTAAATAAACGGAGAGAGAATTTGACAAATATAAGGTGCAGAAAATGTGGAGAAAGCTTCAAAAAACCTCACTGGGGTCTCAAACCTCTGGAGTATAAATCAGGAATAAAAATGCCAGGAGGCCTCGTTAGGTTGGGGGCTATTATTGTATGCCCTAAATGTGGTTTTGAAGGCCCAATTAAGGATTACGTCCAAGTTTAATTTGCTGGTTATGTAGAAATAATGGCCATTCTAATCCTTTCCATTTATGAATTTACAGAAGGCATCGAAATGGACTGTTTGGAATCTAATAACCTAAAGCCCCATTAATTGGCGGATGAGGTTACTTAAGATTCTTGTTCTTAACGTATTTGGAAGTAAACTACTTGTGAGTGGATAGTTCCAAAGGTAGTTTTGAGACACTTCAAATCTATAACTGTTGCATGGCTTTGTTCGCCGTAATCACGAGTCAAAGTTTCTGTGATGCTGCTAAAGATGCTCATCATTATCCCCGCAACCGCAGTGTAGAACCTTTCTCAGCTCAAAATATGGAACTATGCAGGCTTTATTCAAAATTTGGTGGTGTCAAGACCTACCACGGCAGCTAAATCCTCACCAGATAAGCATTCACGTTTGCAGAATTAACAGGATGGTGTAAATCAGCACGGTCATCGATGTGGAGAAGTACATAACTACATCGCCTCTTGAGTGCTGGGCCGATGTCGAGAAGAAGGATACAGTGATTGCCATAGACGACTTCCTGCATTCTGAAAAAACTATGCCCACAATATCACAGGCTCCAGGAATGTGATAATAAGTAACCACCCATTATTTACAGAAAACATTTTTAAACACTGATTCTGCATGAAACAATGCTATAGTTTATCATGTGGAAATAAAGTTCAAAATATTCGACCTTTACACTGTATTTCTTTGTCTTCATAGATGATAAGATAAGGCTTTTATGCATAAGCTCATTTATAAAGAATGAAAAGATCCAACAGGGCATGGGTACTTGTTAGCAGACCAAAAGATCATTTTGAGAATGATAGCATCAGAATGGTGGAATTGGAAGTCCCAGACTTAGCAAACGGAGAATTTTTGGTCAAAAATATCTGGCTCTCCTTCGATCCAACACAACTTATCTGGATGAAGAGGGACTCCTATGTTGCTAAAATCGAATTAGGAGAGGTTGTTAGATCTTTTTCTGTTGGTCAGATCGTGGAATCGAAAAATGAGCGATTCAAGGTAGGCGACTTTGTGACCGGATTGTTCGGCTGGCAGGAGTATGCCGTATCGGACGGTTCTTTTGTGAATCTTGTAAAACCAATAGAGTTTGCAAATCCTCCGTGGTATTCGCTGAGCCTATTCGGTATCACAGGAATGAGCGCATACTTCGGTGTTAAAGACATTGGAAGGGTCAAGAAGGGAGATAATTTCCTAGTGTCAAGTGCAGCGGGATCTGTTGGTTCCATAGCAGGTCAGATAGCCAAAATCATTGGAGCAAAAGTGATCGGTATCGCAGGAGGAGAAAAGAAATCTAAATGGGTAGTTGAGGAAGCCGGTTTTGATTACTGCATAGATTATAAGAAAGAAAATATTTCTGAAAGGCTTTCCGAACTATTTCCTGACGGAATAGATGTTTATTTTGATAACGTTGGGGGCGAGATTTTAGACATTGTTCTATCTAAAATCAAGCAATATGGCAGGATCGTGCTCTGTGGTTTAATATCGGATTATGAAACAGGAAATTTCTATCCTTTACGAAATTATGCAAGGCTAAATTCAAGAAGTGCAAGGATGGAGGGATTCATAGTTACCGATTTTATCACAAGATTTGAGGAAGCCCACGATGATCTGTATAATTGGCTAAAAGAAAACCGTTTGAAGCAGAAAGAAGAGATTACATATGGCTTGGAGAATGCTCCTGAAGTTTTCAAAAAGATTTTTAATGGCACAAGTTTTGGAAAACAGATATTGAAGATAGCAGATGTTTAGAGATGTTTAGGATAATCTCGTAATTAATACTCTTTGCTAGGACATTCAACAATCTTTTATAAAAATAAGCACAAGATGAGCAGCAGTCTATAGGAACCAATATTCCCGACATTGAAATTCTTGTTATGATTCTCAAGCTCGTCTGGTAGCGAGGTAAACATTTTTATGCAATTTAATAATGTGGGAATTGTGGTGGGAACGACTCAAGAAACAGTGATAGATGATAAGGGCAGGATCCTACTTTCAAAAGAGATTCGGGACGCACTTGGTCTTAAGAGAGGCATGGCCGTAAAATTGCATGCAGAATCCAACAGGATAATAATTGATAAATCCGTATCTCCAGAGGAGTTTATTAAAAATATGAAAGGTTTCATTAAGAAAGATTCCAAAGTACCTGTTTCCGATCCTCTTGACCTCAAAAGAATCTGGAAGTGAATCTGCCCTGGAGCTAGTGTATATCGATGCAAATTATTGGATTTACTGGTTTGATGAAAGATTACCTGAGCATCCTTACGTGAATGAATCAATGCAGAGTGCCATAAGAGAAGGGGTAGTTTTAAGTCCAGTAACTCTCATGGAAGTGGCTCATTATTTCAGAAACCTCCCCGCCAGTGTACTGGAAGAAAAAATGAAAATGATAACCAATCTTTCCACACTTACACTAATTGATTTCACTTACCATATTTTGCAATCTTCGATTAGTTTCCTATCTGAATATTCCGTAAGTGGACTCGGGGTGAGAGATTGTGTTATTCTTGCCACCATGAAAGCCGCTGGATCAAAGATTCTTCTGACTCACGATAAAGCATTCAGTAAGGTCAGCGGTATTAAGATCATTGATAGGATCTCATAGATAAAGTGCAAGGCTAAAGAGTGTGCAGAAGCAGATAAATATCAAGAGTTCAACCAGTATTAATGATCCTAAATATGGATTTGGTTTTAACCTGGAACCTGCATTCAGTTGTCCAAAGTGATAGGCACTTCAATTATTTAACTTGACGCAGTTTGAATATGATGGTTGCCGACAGCGGTCCGACCGATAGGGGTTGGTGTTCACTCCTTCTGCCTGGAAAGAACGGAAGTGGGAAACTTCTAGCAGAAACTTTAGCTGGAGAAGGTTAACTTACACTTCGGTATGATAAAATGGCCTCTGGACCACATGTAAAAAAAATCTTGGATCTCTTTAAACAACTATCGCCAAGAGCCTTATATCTGCAATATACACGTCTCTAATAGTGAGAGCCATTTGTTGGATGTCGTGAGTTATTCAAATTCCACTCTACCTATTGGAGTAACACATGTAAAGGTTAATGTGGATGTAATCGGAAGTTTTTTTAGTGGTTTGGTCGATCTTACCGTGCAGTTTCAATAACTTTTTGGACTTCTTTGTATGGCTCACAGGAGAATATAATCTAACACAAAAGTATTTTTAACCAAAATGGGCTGGTGACCTCGCTGATTATGGTAGGTGAAAAGGCATGAACAAAGATGCAGACAATTACGAAGATGGATATCTGAAGGTCAACGGCATCAAAATATATTACAAGAGATATGGAAAAGGAAATCGACACAAGCTCATGACGCTCCATGGTGGGCCAGGAGCGTCTCATGATATTCTTCTTCCCCTAACTGATCTGGTTGGGCACGATTATGACATTCTCTTTTATGATCAGTCCGGTTGTGGAAAATCTGAGGATCCGAAGGATGATAATGACTATACATTTCGCCATGGTATAGAAGAGGCGAATATTGTCAGAGACCAAGTTTTTGGAGATCATCCTATCAATCTTCTTGGTGAATCATATGGAGGGGCAATGGCACTGGCATATGCCATAAAATATCAGGATAAGTTAAGAACTGTTATATCCGTGAGCGGATTTTCCAGCAACAGCCGAAGAGTGAGTGAAACCCTCCGATTAATATCACTCCTTCCTGAAAAATACCTTCAGGCTATG
>JAKAYH010000131.1 GCA_021826835.1 Thermoplasmata archaeon
GGAATTAACACCTTTGTCCATGTTTAGGGGTTCCCTTCTCCTACAAAAGATAGTAGGAATCTGTCTTTTACGGGCTGCCTCAAAAATATATTCAAAAGCTGTTACCACTTCGAATTTGGTTGATACGTCCTTGAAATTTTCCACTCCGGGGTTGATTGCTATGAAAATTGTGTCATCAGGTCGTATCTTCAAGTCTTCATGCATGCATGACTGTTATAGTATGGACTTAGTTTAATTCTGTGGAAGTGGAATCAAAACACACCAATGAAATGCCATATTTGTACCATCCGATGAATAGTTCATGTTTCTATGATGGATCTATTATTGTTTAAAATGTGGCTGTTTTGAATCAGATAATGAAAGCAATGACTTTTAAAATACCAAACTATCATACCCCTATTACAGAGCGGAGGTTGTCGAGCTTGGTCAAAGGCGATGGATTCAGAGTCCATTTCTGTAGAGATTCGCCGGTTCAAATCCGGCCCTCCGCAATCCAAGTTGTGTGTTATTACGTCCCTTAATATTCATCAGGGATGTACAAAAAATAAATTTTTATAACGATACAGGAACATCAATGTTTATCTTTGTTAATCCAGTTCTATTAGATTTGAACTGTGTGGACTTTGTGATTATATCCGATATTTCTCAACTCCTTGAATTTGTATAAAACTGGCAGGGATACAGTAATTGAAGCCACGAACGGTCAACAATACTCTTGAAACGCACCTTTTTTTTAATTTCATCTATGAATTTTCATTCTTTTATAAGTTAACTTTCTAGAGCTATCCCGCCTCATATTAAAAACTCCAGAAAAGATTCGCTTATTGGTTTAAGTTGGGTCGTGTGAGCCTCGAATAATTCGTTGCAATTGAATGCCTTAGTCTCGGGGCATAAAAGAACAGTGCTCCGCTGGTGACAAGAATAACCGGTACAACGACAAAGAAAGGAAAAGAGAGACCATATGTCTGTCCAAGAAAGCCTGCAAGTATTGGAGCGATTGCAGCTCCCGCCCATCGGAGAAAGTTATACGCTGCCGAGGATACGGACCTTGAAAATGGTGATACCTCCATGGCAAGGGATGTGAATGATGCGTTGGAAATACCGCAGAAAATACCAGATACAACCACTGCCTCAAGCCTGTATTCAGGCAATTCTCCCATAATTATGAAAAGAAGCGCGAATATGAAGAGGTTTACCTCCAGCAACTTTAGCCTTTCAATTACCCTGATGAGTCTGGGGACAAGAATAACTGAGGAAAATGCGACAAGTATTCCCCACAGAAAATAGGTAACACCAAGCTCAATAGTAGTAAGACCCGCGAGCGTTAAGGGTGTGTATGCAAGGATCGTGAAAAATCCGAAGTTGTATCCAAGAGCTATAAGGGAATTTGTCCTGACCCCACTGTCGCCTAAAGCCTCAATAATCTCGACTGGGGTCCTGGGCTTCTCCTTGTTCTGCGGTTCCCCGACAAATGCCATAGTAACTATAATGCCGATAGCCATCAATGTTGCAGTGCCAAAGAACGGGTAGCGCCAGTCAAATGTACCGAGGAAGCCACCAAGAAGAGGGCCGGAAGCAATCCCTAGGCCGAGAGCTGCTTCATAAATCGCTATGGATTTCTCAAGTCTTCCCGCAGAAATCCCTACTATTATAGAAAGAGCGGTTGATGTGAAGAAGGCATTTCCAAGTCCCCATCCACCTCGGAATACAGCAAATATAGTAATGTTAGGCGAAAGCCCAGACAACGTAGCAAATATAACTACTACAAATAGGCCGATAATCAGGGTTTTCTTGCTGCCGAATCTCGTCGAAAAATATCCTGAAATGAACATTGATAAAGACATAACTGCGATGTAGCTCGTGAAAAGCCACTCCACCTGAAATGGAGTTGCACCCATCTCCCTCCCTATCAAGGGAAGGAGCGGATCTACTACACCGATACCCATGAAGGCAATAAAAGTAGAAAAGGCAATTGCAATGGTGCCTCCAAATCTCCAGGATACGACCATTTTCAGGTGAATCCCTGCAGGATATATTAAGAGACATAGTTATAAATATGGACTAAATTAAGTGGATCTCCCCCATAAAGCATAATCTGCATACAATGTCTGTTAAATGCTTTTAACTTCCATTGTGGGCTTGAACTAATCTATCTTGTTGCCGATGAAGTTTACTTAACACTAATTAACTGCTTGATAACTTGAGCAGAACATTAATTATTTTTCAGACATCCTGGGTCCTCTTGCAACTCTATGAATTACAATTTATTGAAGCGGTAATTTCGAAGGCCTCCCTGCTTGTCTACCCATGCTCTTTAAAGCTATAATTGAAGAAAATTCTACTCTTTGGTTTCCCCGATCGAATTTTCTTCTTGCAAATTTGGCAGTGGCTGGGGATTCCCCATTTCATCAATAATCTCAGTCTTTGCGCCACAGTTCGGGCAATAGTTGAACCTTACTGGAACCACACCACCCATTCCTCCACTTACTAGTATGAAGAAAAATCCTTCTTTCCTGTGCCACAAAATTTCTTTTATATGCTTATAATGATCACAGCAGTTCTCCACAACCGCATAGTGATCATTTATTAGCCCGTGTTTGACAAATCTAACTTTCATCTTGTTCATCTCGGTGTATTCGTAATTGCCCTTTCTATGCACAGCTGCTAATATGGCTTAAATTTTCCTACTTCACGATTGAAATGGTCTATGGTGAAATAAATCATGAAATTATCTCAATTCATTAATCTCCCTTTAAACAAAGCAAGTTCATCATTTCTCTGATTGGATAGCTAACGATACATATTCACTGGATTTATTGGTATGCACACTTCGGGAGCATTTGAGAAATGATCTACAGCACTCAAAGCAGATTTAAAGCAAAAGATTCAGTTTACTAGAATATGAATTTGCTTTGACAGAATCTTCTGTTCCTGGTTAGCTAATCCTGCATATTGGCAAACCAATTTAAATAACGAAGTAACACAATCCTTTTCTTTCATATCATATTGTGAGGCAGATGATTAACCTGGCTCGAGTATATGACAAGAATAAAGCCGGTTCAGGTATCAGAATACTCGTTGATAAATTGTGGCCGAGGGGATTGTCAAAAGCTGATCTTAAAGTAGAAAATTGGGCAAAGGAGATTGCTCCTTCTGATGAGCTCAGGAAATGGTTTAGTCACGATCCTTCAAAATGGGACGAGTTCAGGCGCAGGTATTTTGCAGAATTGGATCGTAATCCAGGCACCGCTAACTTTGTGGAACTCTGCAAAGGAAAAGAAGTTACTTTTCTATATTCTTCTAAAGAAGACAGGTTCAATAACGCAGTTGCACTCAAGGAATACGTAGAGAAAAAAATGTCAGGTCACTAATAAATTGACCTGCATATAAGAAAACAATTCCATATGGGGATTACCAGCAAATGCCTCTGGACAAGCTAATTTCTTAAGATTCTTTTAAGATGTATTCTCAAATCTGATCCAGTTTAGTGCAGCAGAAAATAATAAAACCTTCCTATTTGTGTCGCCAGATAATTTCGAGGAAACAATGCCTGCATCCAGCGTCTGAAGTCCTGACAAACAGCGAGAAGTAAGCTTCTAGATCTATAAAGATCATTTTACAATCTACAGAATCTGATAGCAATAAACAATCTCCTATTGGTGGGAAGATGGAATTACATATTCACATCAGTCGCCTTTATTCTTCAAGAGAGATGTTAAGGCACCGATAAGGCTTAGAATAGCCGATACGATCATCACAATTCGGAACCCTTGCGAGAAGCTGCTAAAATATTGAGGCGTTATGGTCACAACTGTTCCTGAGAACATTCCTACTGTGAGCGATCTTGGAATGTATGCAGAAATTATCATTGTTGCAAATACAATGCTGAATAACTGCCCGGTAAATCTCATCGTTCCAAGGAATCCAGAAGCCGTCCCCGAGTTATCCCGGGAGACAGATCCCATTACTGAGTTTGTATTTGGCGCCGAGAAAAGACCAAATCCAATGCCTATTGTTCCAAGAAGAAGCAATATGATAGCCCTGTAAAGCGGGTGTATAATGTAAAATCCAAGAAATGATATGCCAATTACCACCATACCTGCAGATGCAATTGCTCTAGACCCAAACCTGTCGGAAAGTTTTCCTGCAACTGGTGACAGGGCAACCATGAAAACTGGCTCCGGAAGTATCAGAATTCCTGAAATGAACGGGCTGACGTGGAGTATTACCTGAAGATAGATCGAAAAGATGAAGACTATTGAGAATGTGCTGAGATAATTGAGAAGTGCGGCGAGGTTTGAAGCTGCGAAAGTCCTGTTCCCCTTCAGTATCTCGGATGGTATTGCCTCATCCCTACCATGTGATCCATACCTGATGAATAAGATAATGAATACCGCTGCGACCGGCAATATGTATGCGGATCTGATAAAGCCAGTAACATCTCCAAGGGCTAAGTAGGCTGTCAATGACAAAATAGTGCCGGCAAGAAATCCCGAGCCCAGCAGTCCAGACCTGCTTGTATTTCCATGTATCTCTATATATCTCAAGCTTGCGGCCGACAGAGCAAGTGCCGCAAAAGCAACCGGGCCGGACAATAGGAAAACAGACCTCCAACCAATGAACTCAATGAGAATGCCCCCAAGGAATGGTGCAAATGTGAGACCAAGATACACGGACATGGCATTTATCCCAAGTGCAAAACCACGTCCTCCACTCGAATACACGTAACTTACGATGGCTGTAGAATTCGTGCTGAGTACCGCAGAACCTAATCCAGCGAGAAATACCATGGCTATCAGAAATATATACGAGGTGGAGAATGATGCAGCAATCGTGGAAATTCCAAAAATTGCAAGACCAAGCCTGAAGATCTTCACTCTCCCTAAGTTATCGGATATCCTGCCAAAGAAAATCATGAAGGAGGCTAGGGGTATCAGAAAAACCATGGGTATGAGTGCCACCTCAATGAAATCAAGATGGAATGAGACACCGATGCGCGGAACGGCAAATGCTATCGCGCTAGAAAGAAACGGCGTAATGAATGCAGCTATGGAGGTTGTTGTTAAAACAAGCCCCCTTGAACCTGAATGAACCAATCAGATCGCCTTGTCACGGATTAATCGGACCCTGATTAACAATTCCAATCGAAGAAAATAATCATTCTGCTCAAATTGGATAGAGACGCCGATGAAATCACAGATAAACAGCATCATTGGTATAAATAGTTAAGAATTTAAGCGAAGATGGGCGCTGGCAGAAAATATGATAATATCTATTAACGGCCTGACAATATTTGTGTTATGTTTATTCCAGTAGCTAAGAATGTCTTCAAATGGAAATCCAATGATCCTGAGCTTGGGATTGAGCAGGTAGGTCATGTCATGATATCTTCTGGAAACCTTGCCGCCATAGATCCTCCAATGATTCCGGGACTTGCGGATGCATTGAAGATTTTAGGTAAGCCGGTAGCTGTCATCATGACCAACTTTTCGCACATCAGGGGAAGTTCAGTGCTTGCAAGAGTGCTGGGCGTTGATCTCTACATACCGGATTTAAGAGGGACTGAAAGAAGAAAACCGGAAGAGGAAATAAGGTTGCACCATCTTGAGAAGGCAGTGAAATATGGTCCAGGTTCTAAGCTTCCTCTCGGCTTGAAGCAATACAACATTAGACCCGAGGACGAAAAGAATTTACCTTTTCTGGATGAGATGGTTTTGCAGTTTGAAGATATGCTTATAGTTGGGGACTCTGCGTGGAGTTCAGATGGAAGATTAATATTGTTCCCAGGGCACTTAATGCCTGATCCAGATGGAAGCAAGAAGGAAGCCGTAAAAAAGATCCTGTCTAAGATTGTAAGGGAAACTGGTGCAAAGTCTCTCCTTAGCGGCCATCAGGATGATCTTATGGGTAGCCTTCAGGATCAACTCTGATTGGTTATTTTTTAAAAAGCATTGCATTTTTCATTGCATGAATGATCCACGGGGCATACATATATGCGTGATGTGAGATGATGATTCTCATTCATGAACTGGGACCTTATTGCTTCAGTTGACCTGTACCATGAATAATAGTAAAAATACTTTAACCGAGAAATGATATTTTGATTCGCTGCATAGATATGCCAGTTACCGAGACACAACTGATCCTGATTATCCTGCTTGATACAATTACATCATTCTTTGTAGGTGCAATAATAGGTGGAAATCTGGTAAGATTTCCATTCAGGACGCATAGTTTTGTCGGACTCGAAAGCATTATTGGAAGAAGATGCAGGGTAAAACGTGTTTCCGGGAATAGAATAGAGGTTGTGGCAAATTCCCAGATATGGGCTGCGGCTCCAGCTCACGAAGGAGAACAGTTTGTCCCCGGGGAAGTAGCCTTAATCAAGGGAATTGACGGGCTCAGGTTGCAGATAGAAAAATTGAGGTAACCAATGCTTATTGGGCCATTACATTAAGCATATTAGGCGATCAGTTATCATAGGTCATGGTAAGCGTTTCTGCTGTGGCTGCTCTTGTCATCATTGATGTTCAGAAAGGATTCGATGACCCTGTTTGGGGTAAAAGGAACAATCCAGAAGCGGAGAAAGTCATGGAAGATGTTCTCAGAAAGTTCCGTT
>JAKAYH010000132.1 GCA_021826835.1 Thermoplasmata archaeon
AATAGATCATATCAAAAACTTTACAATTAGATTCGCGGATTTCTATCCATGTATCAGGTTACAAATTCTGGATCAAGGAATGATTGGGAAAAAGAAGAAGACCGCTCCTAACCATTCTTTGACTATACAAAACCTTTCAAGCATCTTGATGTAGGGAATGAAACACTCTGGGACGATGATGAGTAATGCATGGTTTTTCTTGTTTTGGTCTTTATCTCAAGAGATTCTTTTCGGCCCGAATACTTTCTCTTGAGAAAACTCACTGTCTGTCGTTAGAATTTCTTATGCTACTTAAAAGACTATAGCTATCCTTGTCGAATGACAAATATTCCTTTCTTCTTTGTGAACGGGGGATAACCCATCTGTCTAAAGAATACTTGAATAAATCTGCGTTTGAAATTTTATAATAACAAATTTCTCTCGATTTTCCCAGCAGAAACTTCACAGTGTTTGCCCCAAGTGGCACCATGAATAGTTCCCTTGGTACATTATGGTATATCAATTTTGAAGGAAGGTCCATCATTCTTAATGCCTGTTGAACCACAACCCGTCGATTTCTTGTTCCATTTCCCCAAAGTGGATTCTTTGTCCACTTCACTCTGTTAGATACTAATTTGAACATTTCTTCATACAAACCATTTGTAAAATGAAATTCCCCTGACCCTTTGGACCAACCAATATGGAAGAATGCAGAACTTCTTGGGACTTTAATCCTGTCATAAATTGAACTCTTTCCTAATGCAGATGCAGTAGTAATAGCTGCCAATTTACCATTAAAGACATTGCCAGAAATAATCGATACAGACCCTTCGTATTTTTTAGAAAAATCCTGTCTAATATTTGAGGACATTAACGATGTTGCAACTAGTTTCCCACCAAGTATCATAGAATATGGAGGAATTGCACCTAAGACGAACGCATCCATAATATGCTTAAGTCTTGATTTCTTTGTCTGGTAATCCCAGCCAATGAACTCATCTCTGTCTCTCAGTCCAAAAACTGGGTCAGCTAGCCCAATAATTCCGATGACTGCCCCATTGTTCTTATCATAAAGTATGTACCTTAATCTTCTTCCATAACCTGCTGAGATTGGGATTGACCAGTGCAATTTAATCCATCGAAATAAGTTACCTTGTTTTTCGTCAGTAACTTTGACCAACTTTGGATCAATACATTTTACGTCCAAGTCTTTACCGTCTGTCACATATTTCTCTATAAAATGTTCATCAAATTTTTGAATCAACTTACTATTTTTTCTTATCATGTACTTGGTAGATTCACTGTGAACTTTTCTAAAGTATTCCTTATCGTTTGGAACAATCAGTTGTTCGTTATTCGAAACGATAAAACCTGAATCAACCAATTTGCAAAGAATTCTTTCTCTCAGAATAGATATTGAGGTAAAACCCAATTCATCTTCTCTTCTATCAACTCTAGATTGATGCTCAAGTAGAGTAGTGTAATTCATCTCATATCTTGCATTTGAGTTGGCCATTTGAATCTCAATCCTTGAAATTAGTATCTATAAACTCCGTTGGGAAGTCTAGTGCAGTGAAAAATAGTGGCGTTCCAGAGAATGATAATGGAGAAATAGGGCCTACGGACATAAATGAAAATTCTGGTTTTCCAAATCCGCTTTGTGGGTCCTTAAACAATTGATATAAATTCATTGCATCTTCAGCCCCTCCAATGATTTCTCTCAATGACTGTCTTTCAATGCCAAAAGCTAGTCCATAGCCAAACACGTAGGCCCTGATTTGATTGATTATTTCACGGTCCACTCCGGAAATGGTTTGACTGATAAACATCCAACCAAGGCCATATTTTCTTGTTGTTCTTACGGCGTCTATAATAGTCGTCCTAAGCCCAGCTGAAATCTCATCATCAAAATCTATGATTTTCGGGACAAGTCTATGTGCTTCATCTATTACTACTAAAGTGTTCAGAAGTTTATCTTCTTTGTATGTACCTTCTGCAACTTTTGAAAGTGAAGTTAACAGTTCATTAATTACAATTTTTCGGATCTCATCGTTCCAGAATATATCTTCTGGCACATTCTCTTCGGATAAATCTATTATGATAAACTTGCCAACCTGAGCGTCCTTGACCTGTTCGATCAATTCTTTTATCTTACTCTTTTTTCCATCAGTTCCATATGAAAAGAGGTTACTAATGCCTGCCCACATTGTATACATTTCATCTGTGTCTGAACTCTGAATTGAATTCCTTAGTCTATCCTGATAGTCCTTTCCAGAATATATCTTGCTTATAACATCATCCTGCTGCAGTGTATTCCATACAGAATCAAAAGTTTCTCGCTTATAGTATTCCCAGGGCTTAACCTTCCCCTTTGGTGCAGTAAGTGACCTATTTCTACCTGATAATATAAGACTTATTTGGTCAACTGCACGTTCCTTATTATCGAGTGAAAAAATAGCCAATCTATTAAGGAATGGGGATGCGGATAAAATTTTCTTAAACAAATCCTCGCTTGACAAAACAAGATTATGGATGCCAATGAACTGAATGTCTTTTCCTAATTCCTCCGATACTAGTTTAAGTACAACTTTGTCAGATTTTAGTTTTGTAAATTCTCCTTGGGGGTCAAGTATGAATATGGACATTTGTGTGTTCTTAGCATACCCCAATACCATCATTTTGGACAAGACAGATTTTCCAGAGCCTGTTTTACCAAATATGCCTATATGATATGCCTCTCCTGCACCCCCCTCTCCTTTACCAAAATGCTTAAACCACATTGGCAGCTTTATTCCAGTGCCATATGCATTTCCTAAGAACGTGAATCCTTTCTGTAATGCATTCAATAGTGATTGCAGAAGCTCTTCCCCCATCAGCCTTATTGAGGTGCCTGTAGAGGGTATAGTACCAAGCATACTAGGTTCTGTCTCACTTGAGACGGAGAAAACGCTGCTAACACTCATTTTCGCATAATGATAATCTTGTCTCTCTGTAACTGGTTCAACGGAACCTCTTTGTCTAATAAGACTTCTCATCGTGGGGTCCTCTGCCCAAACATTTCTCATTCCAACTTCAACTATTTGTCCTAAAGCATAATGGTCTTTCCCATCTTGTTGATAATTAAAGGTGCATAAGTTTCCTACGAGCCTTTTATTAACTGCGGTTCCAAGAATGTCTACAGACAATCCAGACGTGGTAGACGGTGAACCTAGTACTCCAATTCTCTCTGATCTATCGAATACATCCTTTATCTTTGCTCTTTCTTTATCATTCATTTTAACCCCACTCAGTTCGATAAGCGTGCATTCCCATGTACACGTCACTGATATCACCATTCCAATTCTCTGATACTTCTTGAAATGCAGATTTCCTTATTGCTGGGATTGCCGTTGAAAGGTGTTTTACCATCCTATCAGCCAAATATAATGGATACGGTTCCATTATTGAGAGGGAAATTGTCTGTAATTCTATTGCTTCGAATAACGTCCTTAGACGTTCCTTGTTATTCGCAACAGATTTTGGCACTTCCATTCTAAGTACCGGAGCAAAGTTTGAGGGTCTGAAATAAATAATAACTACATTTGGGAATAAATCTCGAACAATTGCATCTACTTGAGATTGAATATTAGAATTAACATCGTAAAATTTCCTGATATGGTTTAAGTTCAAATGTAGACCACCCGAATCAGTTGCGTCTAGTGGGCCAACATATTCCCCACCTTTTAGAATAAAATTTAGCAATCCTCTATCTTCGTGGTCGGGTAATCCCAAATTTTCACAAAGCTCATTTCGGGTTGTATATTTTGGAATAGCTGAGTATATTTTATCTGACCTTTTTGACTCTAAAATTTCGACATAAGCATCTATTATTAAACTAAAATTTGGAAATCTTACTTTATCTTCATTTTGGGCATTCTTTCCGTTTAGGAATACTTCCCTCAATGACTTGGGAACAGATGCAATTCTTTCGGCTGCATTGTTTAAGAATATCAGCGGCGTTTTTAGAGAACCGTCTAAAAAGACTACGTCGTGGGGCGCTTTTACTGCCAGAAATAATTCCAGGCCAGCCATTTGCCCCCTTAATATTTGAGAAGTATCATCGTTGTGAGGAACAGCTTCAATGTGCGAAAAATATCTAGGCTTAGGCCAATTTCTTTTTTCAGGTCCAGGGGGTGTTAATCCTTCAACTGCCACTGCTGCAAGACACGCGAAATCCATAGACAACATTCTTTCCATCGTATATGAGCCATCAACACCTGCTGATGTAGGGTATGTCTTGGATAAATTCAAATCTCCATAATTCTTAAGAATGCCTGATTCTTCAAGTTTTTCTCTTATTTTACTCTTGCTTTCTATTATTTCGTTGAATTTCCCTAGTAAATTGGTTGATACTAATTTGGAATTAGAAAGCATCTCCTCAACAAGACCTTCTGGGAGTTCTTCGAATGGATTATAGTCTCTATCTATGTTTTTCATCCTCCATAATTCTATTGAAGCAAAATGAAGCATGCAAATCTTCGATGAGAGTTAAACCAGCTATGTGTTTTGAGGCCTCTATATCCCCTTCATAAGTCAGTTCAATGAAGGCATCGGTCAAATTTTCCCACATTTAAGTCACGTTATGTAATATATAATTACTGCTCATATATTAATTTGCCGCAATAACCCATAAAAATGGGAAAGAATGTATAACTCATGCATGCATTTAAATCGAAACTTATGTTAAATCTCGCATGGAAAAATCAGAACTTTTGGAAGTAGTTAAGGAATTAGAATTTGCCACAGAGTTTGTGTTATTCATAGATGAGACTGCAAAATTATACCTCAACAGGCCTTTAAGAGTATCACATAGATTTAAGAATTATGACCCAAATAGGAACTTTCAGATATGGATGAATGAAGGGCATAGAACGTTTAGACCCAATCATCTTAGATTGCTAATAGACGTAAATCTCAGAATTCGTAGTAGACCTCAACTGAAGAAGGATCTTCTAATAGGTTTTGACAGAATTTTTTATGGGGAAGACCCGAAAATTGCTTTGCATGATCTCGAAACAAAAGATTTCGAGCACTTCTTGAACCCAATTATGCTTATTGGACACTTAGCCCAGGCTTTTATTGTTGAACAAGAGTATAATTATAACAAAGTAAGCAACTACAGCCCCTCTTCATTGTTCTTACAAGGTTGGATAAGACAGTTCATAGACAGCCCTAAGGAAATTGACAACCTTGCCATGAGTGTTGCCAAAGGGCAACCTCCACTCTCAAAGTACGTTGACCTTGAAAATAAAAAGAGCAAGAGGTATGCGGGTAACTTGAAACCTCTATGGTACATGGAGGGAGAAGCCTCATCGATAGAACCTTTCTTTAAATAACTTTTGATAAATATCTTCAAGTGAGTATAACAATCAATAGTTATATTTATTACTATGAATAACTATACATTAATAAGGACTGTGTTGAAGTTGAGTAAAGTGGCATTGAATATAACAGTAGATGAGAAAGTCTTGTCAGACTTCAAGAAACTATGCAATGAAAAAGACATAAAGGTTTCAACCAAAATAAATTCATTAATGAGGCATTGGATAGAAGAAAACGGAGAAGACACTGAATGAACCATAAGATCTACATAGGTGATAGTTTAGAGATTTTGAAAGAACTGGAGGATGACTCAATAGACATGGTATTTGCTGACCCCCCCTATGGGATGTCTAAATCTAAGGGTCTTGGCTGGGCATACAGCAAACACATCACAATGCAAGAAGCATGGGACATATTCACGAAGGATTCACTTTTCGAATTTAATTTGAACTGGATAAGTGAGACTTTACGTGTAGTAAGACCAGGAGGGAGCTTCTGGGTTTGTGGCTCCTTTCATAACATATATCAGTTGGGCTTTATCCTGCAACACCTCGACATGAAAATAAACAACAGCATAGTGTGGTTCAAACCAAATGCTCAACCTAACATTACGACAAGGATGTTCACAGAAAGCACTGAACACCTTATATGGGCAGTGAAAAATCACTCCAAAGAAAAATGGACATTTAATTATGAAGTCATGAAGGGGTTAAATGATGGTAAACAAATGAGGAATATGTGGTCGATTCCATTAACTCCCAAGAGCGAGAAATGGGCTGGTGAGCATCCGACACAAAAGCCCTTTGAATTATTGAAAAGGGTTATTTTATCATCTACGAATGAAGGCGATACAATTCTGGATCCTTTCTTAGGTTCAGGCACCACTTCAGCAGTTGCTGAATACTTTGGGAGACACTCCATTGGCATAGAGAAGAATAAGGACTATCTCAGCATAATTCAAAAAAGATTGAATCCCCCGCAGAAAAGTATTCAGCGCGAGGAACTAAATGTGGAATACATTGAAAAATAATCAAAGTCAATAGATTATATTACTAATATCCCAAATTTTTAGCCGTAAGCTCCTGGTGAATTCGTAGGGATATGGGCGATTAACAGTTTAGTCTTTGGCAATGAAAAAAGGAGATGATAGAACTTCTATGGATGAAGTTCTTTCATCAATCTGTTCACTCTCGATAGAAAATTA
>JAKAYH010000133.1 GCA_021826835.1 Thermoplasmata archaeon
ACGAGTACAATCATTATCTTAATATAATGTAATCATTATATAAGGGTCTTTCGGCTCATAATGCTGCATCCACATAAAAGTGCGGCACATCAGACTGAACTGTTACCCTTGGTCCGATTCATTAAATGATTGAACAACATTTGCCTGTGTATCTATAAATATATTAGAACCACTATGGAAAGGATGTTTGATGGAGGGAACCGGATCAGAATAGATAACGAATTAAGGTCTTTTTCTTGCTCTAATCGGGCTGAGTCTAACTGCATCAGAAAATTAACGTCGTATTTGATTATCCTTTTGAGAAATACCAAATACTTTTCTAGTGTCATATAGGAAAAGCGAGCTTAACTTGTTCAAATTGAGAAAGTCCACGAAGGCATAAGAAGAATCTACATCATCGCTCATAATGAACCCATTGCTCTTTACATATTTAAAACTAAGGCGATACTCCAATTCTTGCCAGTAATAAGAATGATTTGAATCATGAATAAAGACATCAATTGGGTATATTTTTTTAAATATTTCCTCTAATTTCTTTTCCTTTGCTTTAGACAAGATAATTAATTCCCAATTTTTTTTTCAATTCCTCAGTCACTAATTGACCAACATCAGAACTTACATCAATGGAATACAGCTTTCCTTTACCATTCCTGATAAGGGCACTTAGAATTAAAAAACTCGAATGCCCATTTGCAACTCCAGTTTCCACTATTCTAAGGGGCTGGTATAATCTCATAAAGGATTAGATAAAAAAAGAGGTGGTATCATCAATCTTAAAATTTAATGGATATTTAAGGTCAATATTGTTATAATTTGACTGCAGGTATGATTTTAATAAAACGTATTCCTTTTTAACGATTTCCGGTATGCTATCCCCTAAAATATCTATAATTGCTTTTTCAGGATCGCTTAGAATATTTAATTCAGATAAATCATGCAAAGTCGGAGAAAGTAATTTCCGGAAATATCCGTTTAAAAGAAGTCGTTTAACGCTCTCATTATAATAAAGTCTCACATCTTTCATCTTCATTAAAATCTCATCTCTAACTTTCTATAAACATTAACCTTTATTTCCCTCTTTAATTTTTTATTGCTGATATTCATACCAGCCATTTTATAGACCTTAATAGAGATTTTTGGTTATTAGGTGATAATCAAACAATATCAATACCTTTAATTATGCTTCTATTGAGGGGTCTCTTACCTTTCCTCATGTGTCAGAACGCCATGGTAAATTTACTTAACTTTGCTTTAATTAAATGATTCTTTCAGTTTGAAGGTCATTTTTGAAAAGATATTAGATCCTGCCACTTTCTCTTTAAATGATTTTCTTTCTCGTTTTTTGCCTGCATACTGCAGTATTGCTATCTCGAATTTCTTCTCTGTTTTGATCATCGTAGACATCAGTTCTAATAATAGAACCAGGTATTGGCCTAATTCATCGACTGTGTCAAAAACCTGTGGGGCCCTCATTGATAAATGTATCGTATTATATTGCCTACCTACAGAGATCAGCAGAATCTGTTTCCCCTTTTCTTATGCATCTCAAGGATATTTCAGCTTCCATTGATCTCGTTTAATGTTACTATTATCTTACCCTTGTCAAGTGTCTTGGATCTGACATTGTTACATTCTAGGCATCGTTCTGGAATGATCCTAATTTATCTATAGAAACTAATTCAATAGTCATCTATTAACCCCATGAGTAATTAAAATAATCTAATTACGTAGCGTATTCTTAATTAGATTAGATTTTATTTAGATTATACAGATCTAATGGTAAGAAAAATTTTACAAATAGGTTATTTAAATCCTTTTAAAAAATTCGGCGGAGTTGAAAAGTACATACAAAATCTCTCTAAATCAATGAATGAGTTGTATCACGTTGAAGTAGACGTATTATGTGCCGATAACATTTCAGGAATCTTAAAAAGTGAATACGGAAATATAATACATTTCAAGGTACCTTTTTTTGGTAAAGGTAATTTGTTGTTTATTTCTAAGTTGTATTATGGTTTTCTAGTTAGTGGTTATTTGTCCTCTCATTTTAAAGATTATGATATAATTCATTTCCATGGTGATAACGGTATTATTTGGACCAAATTTTCAGATCGATCGGTGTTGACACTTCATGGAATATCCAAAAATATATCTTCTTTGAAAGAAAGAATAATATCTTTTATTCCTGCAATGATTGAAAAGAATAATGCAAAAAGGGCGAGAACGATATTTTCAGTTTCGCGAGAGGCAAAAGATTTTTTTGGCAATTATGTAGCTGGAATAGAGGTTATCAAACCTTCTATTGATACAAGTCTATTCTGCCCCCCAACAAATTCAGACAAAATCAAGGCAAGGGAAAAGCTCGGAATTAGTGCAGGAGAAATTATAGGATCAATCACTGGAAGAGACTGGAAAAGAAAAGGATTAGATATAGCTATTTCTGCTATTGAAAGAGTAAAAGATCCAAGAATACACCTTGTCGCAATAGGTTTTCCAGATGTCAAGCATGCAGATACCAAGGTAAAAGTTACCGGCAATATTGATGAAGAAACTAAAAGATATTTTTTAGTTGCCTCTGACTTTTTTATTTTTCCATCGTATAAAGAGGGTTTTCCAATTGCAGTTCTTGAAGCAGCAGGTTGCGGCTTACCACTGATAGTATCTAAGCAATCTGGGGTTTCTGAACTCGCTCCAATAGTCCCATTTTACCAAGAAGTATATTCAAGGTCTCCTGACGAATATGCAAAGGCGCTAATTGAATTTTTGAAATTCTACTCAGAAGGTGGATTATCGAATTACGCCTATAATTTAAATGCACTCGACCAATATTCAATTAAGAACACAGTTGTCATATACATGAAAGCGTACACAGATATTGAACGTATGAATGGTAGTCTGTCTTCATTATAACTCGATAGGGTTGAAAATTTCCTTATCTTCAGTCTGTAGAACGAATCAATAAATAGTTATTTAGTCTAAAAGTATAAAAATGTCTGATGAAAATATTTCATTTCGAGAGATAGAAAATTTAAAGGAGAACATGTCTCTTTCGAGCACGGGTACTATCACGGATTCCAAAGATAACCCTTTAATTTCTGTAATAATAGATGGATTTATGAGAAAAGAGTTCATAGCGGAAGCTGTTAAATCTGTCCATGATCAAGAAATACCTAAAAGCCACTTTGAAATTATAGTATTACGAGCATTTGACTCTCCTGATGTAGATTGTACTTTATTGGAAAACGGCGCAATAATACTGAATTCAGCGAATATGACCATCGGACAGGCAATAGCTGAAGCAATTGAGATTTCTAAGGGCGAGATTATATGTTTTCTAGATGATGATGATTTGTTTTTGCCTAATAAGCTGTCTAAAATAGAAGAGATATTCAAAGGAGATAAAAAACTCTGTTATTATCACAATGGTCAAACTTTCTGCAATTCAAAATCAGAACCAGTATTAGGATTTAAGTTTAAGAAAGAGAATCCTGGTTATTTAAAGAGCGACAACAGCAATTTCTTGCTTTTGAATAAAACTCTAAAAAAAATAGGTTATTACATAGAAGCGATATGGTTCAACCTCAGTTCTATCACCGTTAGGAAAAAGATATTTTCTGGTAGAATGAACATAGTGAGGTCGATAACTGGCCACCCAGACGACTTAATGTTTTATCTTGCTTTTTCTTATCCTGATAAAATTTCTATAATTAATTCAGACGAACATTTAACAGTTTATCGAGTGCACAACAGCACTACAAATATTGTTAAACAAGTAGACGACGCAACCATGATTAATAACAGAATTAAACAGTATCAGGATTTCACCTGTTCTTCTTTCGTGTTTATGCAGATGATGAGAGGTACGACATGCGAATCATACGTTTCAGCTCGGTATGCTTATGATCTTGCCTTTTTCTATAACACAAAAAAGGAAGGGATTAACATGATAAAGCAAACAATTAGACTAGCCTTGAAAGAGAATTATAAGATAGTTGAATTCAATTTTGCTGTTAGAATTAGAGTATACCTTTCACTCTTTGTATTAGCTTTTTTTTATATTTTCTCGAAGAGATTTTCTATACTAAAGCACTTAAGATCGGCTTTCCCAAATGTCGAATCCTTTCGGCGATAATTAGATTTTAGGATGAGGTACAAATAATAAATTGAACTAAAGTATTATTTCCTTTATGCAATCAGTTATTCACTTCAATTTCTTTAAGGTTCCCTGTCACCAAATAGAAATTGACTGAACCGACCATACAAATATTAAAACCGCTCATCATAGTTTTTTCCATGGTCCATATAATTATCAAAGAATGTTATAACCGGTTAGAATTGTGAATCTGTAATTGTCTTTAAGTTATAGCTATTTCAATTTAAATTCTACCTAATGCTTCTAGACTTCAATCTAAATCATGGTTTTAATAATAAATATATATACTGGTGGAAAGGGGATTAATTACGTCCGTGAAAAAATTGTTTCTAGTCAATTACGCCCCGCCAACTAGTTCCATCTACAAATACACTGGCGAGATACTGAGTTGCACTGAAGATTATTCAGAACAACTGAACCTCCTTTACTCTAACAGGTCAAAGAGGTGGGAACTGCCCACTCGTGGTAAATCTTTTAAATCCCCAATAAAAAGAGTTCTGTACGCCAATATTCTACTAAGCCGGCTTTTATTCAGAAAGGCTAGAAAATATATTTTAGCCTCATCTGGTGAAGAAAGAGTCATCCACTATACCCATCAAACTATTTCCCCCTTCAATCTTGATTTGGAGAGGTCGGTTGTAACTATCCATGATAATCCATATACAGCCTTAAAATATGGAATCTACAACAAACCGAATAATCGTATAACGGATAAGATGAGATTTCACATCTATTCAAGCTCCATCCGTTATACATTATCGCAATACAAGAAATTTAAGCATGTCATAACTACATCAGATTATGTAAAAAATTCACTCATTAAATATGGATTTCGGAATGAAATCACTACAATACATCCACAGGTTGGACCGCATTTCCATCCTATTAAGGATAAAGAAAAATTACGCGAAGAGCTGGGGCTTCCTAAGGACAGAAAGTTGCTTCTATCGGTGGCATCTGATCAACCAAGAAAGAATCTCAACATGGTAGAGAGATTAATGAATGAATTAGATCAGTCGTATCATTTAGTTCGGGTTGGCAAGCCCATCTTGGATTCCAGCTCTTTTTCAAATGTTGATCCTCAGACTATCAACAAAATATATAATGCGTGTGATGTTCTTATTATGCCAAGTCTGGAAGAAGGCTACGGCTATCCGGTTCCGGAAGCCATGACTGTAGGTCTTCCAGTTGTTTGCTCAGATATAGAAGTATTTCATGAATTATGTGGTGATTCCGGTATTTATTTTAATCCGCTTTCAGTTGAAGATTTTCGAGATGCTGTCAAAACAAGCATTGAGAATTACGAAGTGTACAGTAATAGGGTGATCGAAAGATCCGCAATCTTTTCTTATACAAGGTTCTGCAGGGAGATTAACAATTACTACAAGCAAAGATTTTGATACTTCTACACAGACAGTAATACCTGTGGTTTGATATATTCTATTAGAAAACCTGCTGATCTATGAAGAATCTGATTATCCAGTATCTAATTTTTATATAGAGGCATTTAATGCGATACAGTGAAACTGCTTGTAACTGGAAACCGTGGATTTATAGGTTCGCACATATACGACTATTTTAACAGCAATGAGGTAGTTGGTTTTGATCTCAATGATTCTTTACCGGATCAGAACTACGATGTGATAATTCACATGGCAGCCCGGGGATTGATCAGGAAATCTATTGAAATGCCGCTTCAATATTTCGAAGATGACCTGTCCCTGGTGATAAGGCTACTGGAATTAGCAAGGAAACACGATAGCCTTTTTATCTTCCCCACCTCTGGCTCAACCGCTGAGCCAACAAATCCATATTCATTATCAAAGAAACATGCAGAAGAATGGATACGATTATACGGCACCCTGTATGGCCTTACGTACTATACACTCAGGTTTTTTAACATATATGGTGAAGGGGCAAGAAAGGGAGCAGTATACCTCTTCACAAAAGCAGCACTACATGGTGAAAAAGCAGTAGTTTATGGCGACGGTACCCATGTTAGAGATTTTCTCTATGTTGGGGACATTCCGAGGACTATTGATAATATGATCAAAAATAATTTTCCTAAAGGCGAATACGAAGTTGGATCGGGCATCGGAACATCTGTAAATGAGCTGATCTCAAAAGTGGAGAAGGTAGTTAATAAGAAAATTGACAGAAAAAGTGAGGACTATATTCTTAAAGAGGCAGAGGAGTTAATAGCGAGAAATTCAGTGGTAAAGAATCCTACGTCGCTTGAGACCGGAATTACAAGAGTTGCTGAATTTATCAAAAACGATATTGATTAACCTATAAAATATGAGAATAACTTACCAATATAAATGATCGAAGATTATAGAACTTAGAAAGTATTGACTGAT
>JAKAYH010000134.1 GCA_021826835.1 Thermoplasmata archaeon
AGATCTGAAATGCGAGGTAAGCGAATCCACAATAAGCAGTTTAATCGGAAACTCCTTTCCAAGCTCAATTGCCCTCTCAGCCAGAAGTATCTGGTGATGGGAATTGTACGCCCTTGCCACATGTATTCTCTTCAGAACAGTGTCAGGATCAGCCCCTCTTGCTTTTGACATCTGAATTATCCTTTCCGGCCTGAATGTGTTTTCTGTATCAATGATCAGTACATCAGAATCAAAACCACCCTGTTCCACTGGCATTGTTGCATTAACAGCAGCCTGGTGCATTATCTGTGTCTTTCCTGAACCGAACTCGCCAAAGAACTCCGTAATAGACTGAGTTTCAAAGCCACCACCCAGCAGATTGTCAAGATTCTTGCTTCCTGTACTGAGCTTCAGGACGTCTTTTCTTCTTTCAAGTATCTGTTCTCCTGTTTCGAAGTTACCAATATCGGCAGACTTTCTGGCAGCAGCAATTATCTTGATTGCGGTTCCTTCAGCAATACCTGCCAGTTCCGAAAGGTCCTTAGGAGAAGCAACTGCAATGGTCATTATATCATCCAGTCCATTCTCTCTAAGTTTCTCTGCTGTTGCCTCTCCCACTCCAGGGAGATCTTCGATTGTCATTTTTTTCTCTTCTTTGCTTCCTGCCATTTGTACACCCTGATTTCTTTCTTCTTTGGCTGCTTCTGTTTGGAATTTTTAGGTTGTGA
Source organism: Thermoplasmata archaeon (assembly GCA_021826835.1). The sequence goes on from JAKAYH010000134.1 coordinate 708, forward strand.
CAAAAAACACCTGTAGAAGCCGTGTCGATTTAATTAAATGTTCCCGGTTTCTGTGATGTTTTCCGTTTACCATTTACCAATTGAATTGGTGAATATAATACTTTAATGAGCAAATGATCCAGTGAGAGCCCCATACGATCGCTCCCTATATTCTCCAAAGTATTCTTCTCCTAGAGATTCCAAACTACCTATCAGATTAATTTCGCTTTGTACTAAATCTTTTGTTGTTGCCATGAAAAATGAGAAAATGAGTTTTTTCGATCATCGTATATACTTTCCAATTTCCGCTTTTTTCAGCAATTTTTTTAAAAAAGTATACATTAAGGTAATTCATTAATTTATGAAAAAAATAGTTATTTTTGGTATATTGGTCATTCTGTTGGTCAATCTTGTTCCAGTAAGCACTGGGAATACCTATTCAGCTGGGACAGTTGATATGAGTGACTATAATCTTAATTTCAATTCATATAGTATAGGGTCATATCCAACCAATCTCAGCTGGATCAATTTCCACAATGTAAGTCAACAGCAAAGCACCAAGATTTCTGTTGAAAATTCAAGCTTTGGAAAAGGCCTCCTGATATCTACAACCGCTTTCCGTAATGGGTCGGATTCATTCCTTGATATGGGAATGAACCTTTTCCAGAATTTTACAGTTAAAATAACATTCAGTTGGTCTGAAAACAACAGTCTTTCACAAACCGGGAATAACATATTTCTGGAAAATGATGCCAATAAAGTACTTCAGTACCAGTTTGGTAGCTATTACAAATTCAATCTCCTTTTGTCCACCAATAAAACATACCAGTTAGGAAAAGAACCATCGCCCTCAGAATTATATACGCTGCAGATTTCAGGAACTCATCAGGGAAGGAATCTGTTTGCAGGAATAGTCCCTGGTTTTAATAGCACAACGCACACTCCAATTCTTTTCATGAACAGGTCCCAGGCCCTTAACAACAATTACAGTTTCTTATTCGGAGGAGGGTTCTCTAGACTTACAATCTACAACATATATATCGAAAATGATATCAGTGGTTTTAGCACATTTGAGTCTGGACATTTAAAGACCTTTAATGAAACAAATATTTCATCTGTTTATTTCTCAGGAATCAACGCTTCCCTATTTTCAGAACCATTAGTTGACTGGAAAGATAATTCCATTATATATGCGAGTGAACAGACTGGTCCTTATCTATACAGCTATAATTTCTATAATAACACACAAAAAGACCTTCTTGGCCTGAATTCTTCTGAGCAGTTTATATCGACAGAAAGCACTTTTTATGACGGTTATTTCCTTATTGGTACTCCTTCAGGTTCAATTATTGAAGTTTACAATTATACCACCGGAGTTTTCAATCATTATAACATGGACTTCAACCCGGGAACTTATGCCAAGTTGTACATTTTGAAAGATACAGTATTTGTGCAATCAGAAAACGGGTCACTATGGATCTACAATACTACCTCAGGAAATACAGTCTCGAGCATCTCCTTTCCCTCGGATGTTTTTCCTGTGCACTCATATTTGGGAAATAATTCGTTTATTACTGAGTTTTACAACAATACAACTGAAAACCTGTCTGTAATAAAAATTTACCAAAACGGGAATGAAACTGTTCTTGCAACATATTATTTAGGGGAGGTTGATTTTAATCCGTCCTTCGAACGGAACGCTTCGCCTTCACTGATGTCTGTAGCATCATATAACTATGGGGTCACCCCCTTATTCTATCTGCTGATGGGAGATGAGAACCTGCCATTTGTTTCGACTTCCAACTTTTCAGTGGCAGATAATCTTGGTTCAAGTCTATATGTCAGGAACAACACTGGAATTTACTTCATTGATCACAATTGCATTGCGTATACCAATGTAAATGCCAATTCACAGTTTGTGGCATTCGATAGAAACGGTTCCAGAGGACTCTCTATTGACAATAGAACCATAACTCTGTATTCAAATACTGGAAATCCTTTTTCACCCGATAATATCACCATAAAAAGCTCTGTTCCGGGCATTATAAGAGGAGACACCAGTATCAATTACACTGTCAACTCAAACCTAAACTATACCGTATCTGCAAAATTAGGGAATGTAGAGCTTTATCCTGAAAATGGGACCGTTAACATTTCTTCATCTTCCTTTGAAAACGGAACTCTAGAATTTTCCATCACCGCAACCAATATTGCTGGCTACACCTCAATGGTCAGAAAATCTGTGACTATAGACAATTACGAACCAACAGTCAAATTTAATTCCCAAAATGGTAGCCTTCTGTTTGAAGGTTCCAAAATAGAGTTTACAATAAGCAATATTCCGGGAAGCGTACACACTCATGTTAAGGAAGGGTCGGACATGCTTTTCAATTTTACAGGTTATGAGTTTAACCTGACTGTCCCTGAAAATACAGGCTCTCTCAGTGTTTCCCTGGAAATAATGGATCAGTTCGGACTATTGCACAATTTCACATACTTTTTCAATATAGAGAATTTCAACAATTCTGGTTATAGGACCGATATTCTGCCTGGGGCATACCTTCCCCACGGAAAAATAAATCTCACATGGACCGGCACCTCAATAGCATCTTCTTACAACGTTACGTTGATTTCAATGAATAAGAGGATTGACTTCGAAACCAATGAAAATTATACGCACCTGAATCTTTTATCAGGCAATTATTTTCTTGAAATTAACGCCACTACTACCTCTGATGCGACATTAACAATGCTGGAGGAATCATTTACAGTCCAGTCTTATAATCCTAATCTTACTGTGAATAGAACTTCGGGAAGATACTTCTCATTTTACGGAAATTCACCGAACGGAACACTTGTGATTAAGGCAAAAACCAACGTATCAAGCAGATTATGGCTCAATTACAGTTACAGGAATAAAAGTGTTGCATTTTACAGAGAAAATGGCACGTATCTGAATTACATCATAGACAGATCTTCAGGTCTATTCAAGGAAAATGGTCTCTACAATATATCCATTAACGCCCAGGAAAATAGTGGCAGAAGTACTTCTATTCACTTCATCATTTCTGTAAATAATTCAATCCCCACTCTCATACCCGAAAACGACACACTTTACTTCAATACATCAACAGAACGTCTGCCCTTTCTGTTCCAGGACAACACCACTTACTGGTACAATACGAATGGGAATACCCATAACATTACAACTCTAAATGAGCCATATATAATTACCAATAGTTTCAGTACCGATATTTTACTTCACGCACTAAACAGGTGGCATGATTACAATCAGACATCTATTCATTTAATTTACTCAAAGGAAAAACCAGAAATTTCCCTAAAAGCCTCTCCTACTGAATTGATCTGGTCCAGAAACCTCACTGTTTCATACAATATAACTGACCCGGTGGAACTATCCAGTGTTGTTTTACTGATCAACAATCAGACAGGAATTTTAAGTAATGATACAACCGGCATATTCCATTATGAAGTGAGCGGAGATGGAAATTTCAGCCTTTCCATGACAGTCACAGATCGAAGTGGCAATGTGAACTCAACCGGTTATGTCATTGTAAAAAGCTTCTATTTCCCCGAGATAAAATCGATTCATCCAGAAGTGAAAAATTTTCTAGGTATAACCTATCTGAGAGCTGGAATAAAGGGAAAAGATCTGCAATCTGTTAATGTTACATGGAGCATGGGAGGAACGCGGATCGGCTCAGGCAACTCTCTCTGGACATTTTTAATGCCCGGTAACCATGTGCTCGTACTGACAGTGCATTATCATTCCAAAAATATCAGAGTACAGAGAAGAGTGTTTTCACTGGGATTTGTTCCGGAAGTCATTGGGATCTTTTCCATCACATCATTCCTTTTTTACCGAAAATATTGGGGAAAGGCAGATACAGTGATGTCGAAGGAATTGATCAGCAATAATCTGGGAAAAACCAGGAAGGAAATTTATCGCATTGGAAGGAAATCAGGTTTGAGGAAGAGTACTGTTTCTGATACAATAAACAGTATGCAGAAATCACGCGAAATTGTTCTGTTAAATGACCCTGATGGTGTAATTTATCTTATGGATCCTGGGTCTGCAAGTGAATAATACAACCGGGATTGATCTGCAGATGAGAACATTGGACAATTAAAGTTTTGAAATATGTCGGGAAAGTATTTTAAGAATATTTTGTATTCGGCAATGCCAGGTATTCATGAAGAAGATACAGGTCCTCGCTGCAGTAGCGTTCTTTTCAGTATTCCTTATTGCATTAGCTCCAGCTTCATCTGCGGCTCAAACACCAACGCTTACACCACCGCCAGCTACTCTCCCATCGATAACCTACTACATCAATGGAACATCAACATACGACAGTATTTCCAACACTCAGTGGCAAGTGTTATTCCAGGAAGTCTTCAACAACCACAACTTTGTAAAGTATAACTGGAGCCAGAACCTCACTGAGGATCTCATTGTGTTCGATCTTTCATATACAGGCCTTAACCCTTACGGTAATGCATTGATAGTTTCACTTTCAAACATTGGTTCACCTACTGTGCAGAATCTCTCTAAGGCCTTTAACGCAACAAAAAATGATCTTTCACTGGTTAAAAGCGGCGGAAATGCCATAACCAACATACAGGCACTGAATGGAGGAGCCTATCCGGGATTCAGCTGGTCCAAGATTACAGTTAAGTCTCTATCCGCAGAATACAGAGATGTCGGCATCATAGTTGCTCTCATAGCGGTAACTTTTGTGCTTTACTTCTACTTCAACCGCAAGAAATGATTTGCAGTTAACCTTAAATAATTTAATATCCTGAAATTATTAATTCTTCCATATCCACAATACTGTGGGTTACCAGATGAGATAATAATGAAAGCTGAGAAATTCTATGCTGACAGTATGCTGGGAAAACTTACAAGATGGCTTCGCCTTATGGGTTTCAGTGTGGAATATGCCACATCAGACCTTTCCGATGATGAAATTATCAGTCACTGCACGAAGAACCATCTATTTCTATTGACCAGAGACAGGGAATTGTCTCTCAGATACAGAGAATCCTTTTACATGGAATCTGACATTTACCTGGAACAACTGAAGGATTTTACAGCTGTTTTCAGGCCTGATCCGGAACTTTATTTTACACGATGCCCCATCTGCAATGGTTCCTTGATACAGACTAAAATCGAGGATTACACTGGAAATTTACCTACTGGAGTCAGATTATTGCAGAAAAGGGTTTTCGTATGCAAAGACTGTGGAAAAGTATACTGGGAAGGAAGTCATTTTGATGCAATTTTAAAGAAGATAAATGAAATCACCAAAGGGAGCCTATCATGAAGGTACTTGAAGGAGACAGGGAACCTGAATTTATAAGTCTGCATGTCGAGGCAGACGATGACCTCTGGTACCTTCATAATATTATTTCTCCAGGTGACCGCCTGAAAATGACTGTGATGAGAAGGCTAGAGAAGCAGCAGGACATGACCAGGTCAAAGGAGGTCCCCAGAAAGCCCGTAACTCTGACAATAAGTGTGGAAAGCGTAGAATTTCAGGAGTTCTCCGGCACATTACGGGTTTTAGGCACTGTAATCGCAGGTTCTGAGGATGCGATTGGTCAGCATCAGTCCTTCGCAATTTCTCCCGGGGACACGTTCATGCTTTCAAAAGATGTATGGAGTGCCCAACAGAAGAAACTGTTCGACGAAGCTGTAGAGAATAAGTTTTCCGACAGATATTATTTCGTAATCATCGACGATGAGACTGCGTTTATTGAAAGCCTCAAGAGTTATGGGATACAGTCGCTTGGAA
>JAKAYH010000135.1 GCA_021826835.1 Thermoplasmata archaeon
TAGCAGTTGGATAGACTTTGGATCTTTCACTCATATCTTCCCCGCTTCCTGTTTTTCCTTCCTTCTCCCAATAGTTGTAGTCATATATCAGGCAGGAAACAAAATGGCCCTTTCTAACCTCCTTGAGATGTGGAACTGATGGCTCAAGCATTTTAATTACAATAGTATTCGGATCTTCCCCGGGTACTATTTCAGTGATAGCGCTGAATCTTACCCCCTTTGGTCTTGCTGCTTCCTTTTCGACCAGTGCCTTTAACCCTCTAATGACCTCTTCCATATCGTATTTTACACCTTCCTCGATGACAAGTTCCAGAGTATTTTCTCTCTCATCACTGAGAATTTCAGCAAAGTTTGGTAGTGATTGAACTTCCTGATTCCTATATGGATCAAGCATGAGCCTCAAAGATTCTCCCATATCTCTGGGAGACCAGCCGCAATTTCTCATAGCGACCTGACACCTTGAATGGAAATAACATCCCTTCGGTGGATTGGCAGGGCTGGGAATTTCTCCCTCCAAAACTATTCTTTCCCTCTTGATGTTTGGCTCAGGTATTGGAATTGCAGACATCAGAGCTTTGGTATATGGATGCAGCATATCTGTAAACAATGCCTCGGTTTCAGCAAGCTCTGCCATTTTGCCCAAATACATGACACCTACTCTGTCAGACATCATTCTGATAACACTCAGATGGTGACTTATAAAGATATATGTCATGTTTCTTGATTTTTGAAGTTCCTTAAGTATGTTCAGGATCTGTGCCTGAACAGAAACATCGAGTGCAGATGTAGGTTCGTCAAGGACCAGTAATTTAGGTTCAATGCTTATTGCCCTAGCAATAACCAACCGCTGCCTTTGGCCTCCGCTGAATTCGTGTGGGAACCTGTAAAGATGATCTTCACTCAGACCTATTTCCATGATCAGACTAAGCGCCTTATCTTGAATTTGCTCTGCAGTCATATCCGTTAACAGCTTCATAGGCTCTGCAATTGAATCTTTAATCAACTTTCGCGGGTCCAGTGAACTGAAAGGGTCCTGGAAAACAGGTTGCATAATTTTTCTGTATTCCTTTAACTTTCTGGAACTAATCTCTGTGAGAGAATATTTCTTTCTAAACTGATGAAGATCTGATTTAAGATGTGATAGTTCCTGTTTATCAATCTCTCCAGTTTCTTCTGATATCTGGCTAATTTTTCTTTCGAGCGCTTGTATTTCCCTGAGATCTTCCTCAGGAATGTCGAGATAAACATCCCCGTCTGTGGGTTCAATTAAATTAAGTATGGCTCTTCCCAAGGTTGTCTTTCCACAACCTGTTTCCCCGACGATTCCAAGAGTTTCGCCCTCCTTAACCTCAAAATTAATGTCATCTACTGCCTTTACGAAATTTTTTGATTTTCTAACCAGTCCTGCTAATTCAAAATATTTCCTTAAATGGGAAACATACAGTATTGTTCTGGGCTCATCATAGTTCATCATGCTACATCTTCCTCCGATTCATTGGAATACAGGAAACAAGCTACTTTGTGATTCTCCGAGACTTCAGTGAGCTTAGGTTTTTTCAGAGAACAAATATCCATAGCAAATTTACATCTTGGATGGAATCTGCATCCTGGAGGAGGCGTTATCAAATTGGGAACGTTCCCGGGAATAGTCTCGAACTTGAGCTCTTTTTCCCTCTTCTTATCTGCCCTGGGAAGTGAATTCATAAGACCAACTGTGTATGGATGCTTTGGATCATTGAATATCTCCTCAGTTGTTGTCTCTTCCACTATGTTACCTGCATACATAACCCCGACTTTGTTACACATTTCTGCTATTACTGCAAGGTCATGTGTGATGAAGAGGACAGACATTCCCATAACTTTGTTCAATTCACCTATTAGTTCAAGGATCTGAGCCTGAGTTGTTACATCCAAAGCTGTCGTGGGTTCGTCTGCAATTAGCATTTTAGGGTTGGATGCCAGAGCCATGGCAATCATTGCCCTCTGCTGCATACCCCCGCTTAATTCATGAGGGTACTCATCTATAACCACTTCTGGTCCGGCGAGGTTAACAAGAGTAAGCAGTTCAAGTACCCGTCTTCTTGCTTCTTTATGAAATATTGCGAGAACCCTTTTGCTGAAGAACCTCATCTGAAGCCGTAATTTAAAGTACTTTTTCTTTGACATGGCTTTATAGGCTCTTATCTTTGCTTTTGCCTCCTGAGCTTTCTTTATTTCTCCAGTCCTTTCAAATTGAATCTGATTAAGTGTCAATTCGAAGATTTTTCTTTCAATTGTATAATAATCCCTTATTTCCTTAATTCTATCAATATTAATTTCCCTTTGATTTTCCTCTATCATATGCGCTATTTGTTCAGCAACATATTTCTGATCTGTGACATGATCCAAAAGAGAAGTTATTGAAGCCTCCAAGTCAGGTATCCCAAAATTTCTCGTCCACTGGTTGATAATCTTCTTTCTTATGGAATAATCGTTTATCTCTGTAAGTTGTTCGAGAAGCTCATCAACATCGGTTGTTTTCATTGTTTCTCTTTTGATTATAGCATCAGCCATACCGATTATATTGTGGAGCAAGATAACTTCTGAAATCTGTTTTCCAATTGATATGGTAGGGTTCAGAGCAAGAAATGGTTCCTGAAAAATCATTGAGATTTTATTTCCCCTGATTTTAGAGAGTATAAAATTATGCCTCTTTATTGCACTCTTATTTCTTTTTATCTTTACATCTGTTTCTGAACGAATCTTTATCTTTGCAAGAGATTTCAGGTCTGATAAAATATTAAAATTATCAATGAATATTTCTCCATCAAGGATTCTGCCTGGCGGATCCGGTATAAGATCCATAATTGAAGTAGATGTAACGCTTTTACCACATCCACTTTCTCCCACCAGACCGTATACTTCCCCTGGATATATCTTAAAGGAGACGCTTTCTAAAGCCTTTACTATTCCCTTAGATGTGAAAAATCTCGTTACCAGATTTTTAACCTCAATATACGGTACTTTGTCCTGTTCTGTTTTAATTTCTTCCTGCGTAATCATATTATTATCTCCTCAGTTTTGGGTCCAAAACGTCTCTCAGTCCGTCGCCGAACAGATTTATTGAAATTGTAAATATAAGCAAGAATATTGCTGGTATAACTGCTGAGAACCATCCGGGACCGAGCATGTATGTCTCTGAACTGCTGATCATTGAACCAAGTTCCGGGGTAAATTCATTTAAATTCAAAAATGTCAAAGGAAGGAAAGCCAAAGTTGCGAACAGTAGTATTACATTTCCTATGTCAAGTGATATTTGAACGAATACAGGTGATAGAACGTTTGGAATCACATGAACAACTACATTTCTTATCCTCGACGATCCCGATGCCGTTGAAGCTTCTATGAATTTTTGGGATTTGACTGAAAGCGTTATGCTTCTTGTCAACCTTGCGTAAGTGGGCCACCATATTACAATAAGTGATAGTGATATAATAGTTAATGGCGGTATTGTAATACTATCTGCCGCAAAAATCCTTGACAATACTGTAACCATTATGATAGCAAATATAAGATAAGGAATACTGAAGAAAATATCAGTAATTCTCATAACCAGTTCATCTATAATTTTTCCAAAGTACCCTGAAAATGTACCAACCAATATACCAATTACTGCACCAGAACCCACTACTATTGCAGAATCCCAGATATCATTGTACAAAGCGGCAAGCATAGCTGGAAGTAACGGGATATTTGCATATGTTGTCCCAAGAAAATAATACCACCCTCTTGAAAATGTAGGATCAGTTGGTGGAGTAAGCGAAATATTAGGACCAGTAAATCGTGTAAGTGTAGTTACCACTCCAGGTCCCACTCCCAAATATTGTGGATAGATTACATCAAGAATTGCAAAGAAAATATAGAACGATGATATGATTAACCCTGTCAAAGCAAGCTTGTTCTTTATTAAAAGCTTGGCGGTGTCCTTAATATCTTCTAATCTAGGATTTCTCTTTTTCTCTTCCTTATTCGCACCCGGGATCATATTTACAGTTTCCAACTTTTATCACCTCAATATCTAATTCTTGGGTCCATCAACGCATATAGGACGTCCACAATCAAATTCGCCATAACAAGCACTATTCCAAAAAACAGAGTGGTTCCAAGTATACCAAAGAACTGAATATAACCTCCCGAAACTGTTGACAGACCAAACCTGCCTAACCCGTTCAAATCGTACACTTCCTCTATAACAACAGCCCCTCCAAGTAAGCCTGAAAATACCAAGCCGAATACAGTTATGGAAGGAAGAAGAGCGTTTTTCCTCACGTGCTTTCTCAAAACCTGTTTTTCAGGAACCCCCTTTGCTCTTGCGGTTTTAACATATTCCTGATTTGAAGCATCAACCATTCCAGCTCTGATAAATCTTAAAAGACCTGCAAGGAAACCATATGAAAGTGCCAGAACTGGAAGAACCAGGTGACCAAATGCCACCGCTGCCAGTGAAAAGTCTCCATGAAGCAGCGAATCAAATACGAGCATATGAGTTGGCGTGGATACCTCTGTACCGGATATACTTTGTATCCAGCTCAGGTGCGTATAACTTGGATACCCCTGACCCGAAATAAATGAAGGAAAGTACGGATTTATAGCTATCTGAAGAACCAGTGCAAGAAAGAATGTAGGCATAGCGTAACCACTGAGGGAAAATACCCTTCCAACCTGATCTGAAACAGAGTTTGGTTTTGAACCTATATACGTACCCAGTGGTATGGCAATTGCAATGGAAAAGATTACTGCAAATATTGCTATTTCCAAGGTCACAGGAAAATATTCCAATATTCCAGACAAAACCGGACCGCTGTAGTACGATCCATATCCTTCAGAATTAGGATACATGAATCCCCAGTTACCGTGTATCAGGTTATTAACATAAATCAGGAATTGCTCCGGGGGAGAAAGATTTAGCCCTAAGGTTGTAATTGCCTGTTGTTTCTCCAGATTTTGTGCTGGTATTGAAAGCTTATGGTTAACGAACTGCTCTATGAGGAATGACTTAGGTAGAGCATCCAAAAGTATGAAAGTAAGAAGTAACAAACCCAACAGTGTTGGTATTAAAACAAGTAACCTTCTTATGATATAATATTTTAGTTCCATGTATTAACACGAAAAAAAATCAGTATTTAAGTTCTTTGGTGTAAATTTATTAAATCAGGAACTTAATGAAAAACTTCGATTCATCATTGGAATGCGAGTAGCATTTTTACTCACCCTTGCGATGAAAATGAAAGTATAGTTACGTATATTCTGCTAATTTTGAAAACAATACTTAAACCTGAATTGTCAAAGTACTCTCCCTGAATAATACAGTAAAGATTGGCTGTTTGCATGAATATATTGATTTTACCAATATCCCCTTAATAGCGAATGGAGGTACCACTCAAGCCTCCTACTGAAATCAAACTGCAAAACAACACTCAAAATAGACAATAGGACGAGCATTCTTACCATTCCATGAAAAAATAAAGAACCAATCGCTGCAGAAAATGGGATTAATGTTTCGGGTATGAATGAGATTATCTATAAGTCGTTTCAATTACGCATGATAAATTCCTATTGCGATGCATTTATCGAATTGCTAATACTTGAAAGCATACACTTAACAGGATAAATGAAAACAAAAACTCAAATTTTTTATTGATTCTGATTTAGATAAAAAATCGAAATAGCATATAACTTCTTAATGCTTTTATTATATAAAAAAATAAAGACAACGCTGAGTATTATTAACAAATAAAAAATATACTTCTGTGAATAATTTGAAAATATAAAATTTTTTTATCAGGCCATTGTGTTTTTGTCATCGCCCTTCATGGTCATAATGACCAGGAACAGATCAATCATAATCCAGACGAGACCGATAATCAACCACAGGAAATTTGGATATATAAATATAGAAATAATTAGAATTAGGACAGGGAGGATATATTTTACAAGACCTGTCAAAAATTCCTTCAGTACCATCTATATCTTCATCCAAAAAGCGAGCTGAGTCCTGCCATTGCATCTTCTTCTGAGACCTCTGGCTTTTCATCCTTCTTCTCTTCTTTCTTTTCAGCTGCCTTTTCTTCGTGATGGCCCTGAGCTGGTGCAGCAGCAATTTGCTGTGTAGAGGCGTTCTTTATGACATCCTCGATGTTAATTTCTTTAAGGCTTGATACCAGTGCTTTAAGCCTGGCATCATCAGCTTTTACCCCTGCTTCTTCCATCACTTTCCTAAGGTTCGCTTCGTCTATCTCTTTTCCTGCTGAATGAATCAACAGTGCTCCATATACATATTCCATTTCTTTTTCCTCCTTTACCCAAATAGTGCGCCAAATCCTTCTGTGGCGTCTTCTGCTTCCTTTTCTTCGTTCTTCTCCTCTTTTACTTCTTCCTTATGTGCATTTTCTTTGGCTT
>JAKAYH010000136.1 GCA_021826835.1 Thermoplasmata archaeon
TCTGAAAGACCACACAAACACAGCGAACACATAAAAGAGGGGTGGCTGAGCGAAGCGAAGTTGTGGTGAATTTGAGCCGGAATTCTAATGACTAATAGATGTGAGTGCTCCAGCTAACATCGGACCCAAGTTTCCAAAATTATACTTAGATAGAATAGAAATTATCAAGAGTTAAATTAATGGTTTTGTACCTAATGCCTGACTTTCATACAGTGCTTAGTTAACTGCAATGCAATTGGCATGAGAGTTAAAAGGAGAACGTCGATAAATAGATTCTATCAATTCATCGGTAATGTAGTTCCTCGAGACTTCGAGGTTATCCCCGTAATACAGCCTGTTCATTCGGACGATATTTTAGTTGGGGGGTAAAAGGATACCTCCACTTCGACGCCACAGTTATAGTCTGCATAATGAACCCACTGCTATAATCATCGTCTGGAACGCTGAGAAGCTATCTCATTAAGGATGAAGGCCAATATGGTCAAGGATATGCTGATCAGGGAACCGTATATGTAAACCAATATAATCAAACGTAGCAGTGGGGGAAAGTATTCGAACAGCGTGAAATCTCGTAGAAATGGCATATAATTGATAAACCCCCATGAAGACGGAATTGTCATTCCAATAAAGGGATTAACGGTTTCCTGAACTACATGACTGGCGCCTTTAAATATATCAATTATACCTATGGAGCCCCAGAAAATAGCCTGGACAATAAACCACATCAACGAATACGCCTCAATGACATTCCGTACTCCTTTAGAAGAACTGGCATCAAAATTGAAGAGATGGTCAAATAAGGTTATCAGGGACATTCTCTATTTATGCAGATTCTTATTCTAATATTCAAGCTTACTGTGACGCCTGCTGTCCAGTTAGCAAAGAAGGCTTCAACTAACTATAATTGCTAAGTTTCCTATCCTTATGACGGTTCCAAAGCAAAGAGTAGTTCCTGTCGCTAAAATCACCTCCATCCACAGGCCTGCGGGACCTGAGACCAGCCGCTCTCCAGGAAAGAAGGGATCCTGAGAGATATCCCGAAAGTTGCATCTGATTGAAGAATGTGTAAAATGGCTGATAACTTTCTGATTCTATGGAATTATGATTTCAAAACTCGATTGCTTGGTGAAATGATGTTATGGCCTTATTGAGTGAAGAAGGATTAGCTCTATGTGCTACGTCTGCTTATTCAACTCAAGAATAACATCGAATGCTTCTCTGCCTATCCATCGAAGAAAGAAGAAGACAATCATTGAAAGGACAACAATAAGTGCCATGTAGAAATAATTACCAGAGGCAGATCTCATATTCTCGAAGATCTCATAAATGTTTTGACCATCTGATATTTGGCATTCCCAAATTAAGAAAACCCTAATAATACAGAGAAAACATTAACATAGAATGAAACATGGAAAAATACATCTAAATTATAAAAATAGCCCCTGGCTATCTGTTGCATATGTAGTACTAGTTCTTCTCGTAATCATAATCTTTGTATTTGCATGGAGTTCATCTCCAGTATACAAACAGATTCCTCAATCCCTGGTTGGCTCAGTTGACCAGGCTTCTAACAGCACTATGCTATTGGAGTCAAACCAATTTGCGGTTGGTCTTTCAAACCCTGGAAGCGTAGTCCCTGGATTTGTTTTTAACTCTCGCTCTAACACCTTGCTAGATGTTCTAACAAATCTCACAATTACAGGTGATCCTTCGGTTCCAATCCAAGTCGTTATCTATAATGAAAGCAATGGAAAATTGAATGCTACATATGAAGGAAATCAAATGTATCTCACCGAAGCAACTGGTAGTACTCGAATAGCTTTCTATGAGCTGCTGGCTACAATTGTCTCAGGCCAGTTTTCAGTTACAGATTATAATTTAAATAGTCTACTTGCGGCAAATGTGAGCTTTACAAATTATCAACATATACCTAACTATGTATTTAACATTTCAACTGGAGGATTTCTTGAGTCTAAATTGTCTTTGTCCTCCACAGCCGATTCTGGCAGTTCATACGTTGCAATCTATCTTGACCCTAACATTACAACAATGTTGACTGTTTATGGAAACCTACCGACTAAGAATTTTAGCGTTGCAGGAAAAGAGGTCATCTTCTCAGATTATTCAGAAATAGGGCTCAGTATCTTTGGGTCTGGATTGCAGGAATATTCTATGCCTCTCAGTGAGATATCCAAAATAAGTCTCAACTCTGTAGGATCATCAAATATATCAATCAGAGGAGATTCGTCGAACCTTACTGCAACTAGTTCTAATGGAAATTATTATAGAGAATCCAGTCATGGTTCGGAACCTTATATGATTTCGTCCGAGACCTCTATAGTGATTACCCCGAGCCCAAATTCAGCAAATGGCCAGGGATACAATTTTGTATCAAATTATTCAGAGTTATTTGTAGGAGGGAAGCCACAGTTTATGTCTCTAGTAAACACACCACCAAGTTTAGTCAAGGTGTACTTGCTGCCTTTAGCCTATACCATAATTGGGTTGTTAATCGGTACTTCCATTGAGTATGTTAGGAACCGAACTTCACTAAAGAATCCGAAGTAACAGGATGTGAGGTCTTGACCCTGGAACCACTGCCAAAGTCAAACCGATATTCCATTAGGGGAAGTACTATTGCCACTATTAAAAAGTCATCATCTGGATTTCTTGTTAACGCCTCTTATCTGTGAATAATGCTGATGCAGATTCCCCTTTTATTTGTGATATATATCAGTACATGACCATCTGAAACAATTCTTTCTTTCATCCGCTGGATGTATAATATTGACCAAATAAATTTATTTTTGTCTGTAAACTGAGTTTAATGCAAGGGAAACGGGAAAGGCGGTATGTGGAAACCGTTCGATTTGCGCATACCTAATTATTAGAAGCCCTATTGAATTTCTTTGCTGTACACCGAGGTATACAATTAATTTCCTGTTGCAGGACGATTTGCACCTAAAATCGATTCTTCAGCATCTTCTATGTGTAACTTTTATACTTTGGGTGCAAGATCGACTTTGGGTGGAGTGTTATGGTAAATCTTATACTTTTGAGGAAGCTATTGTAATATGATTAGTAATTCAAATCATGAAGGAGAATTTATTTACAATCTGCTTATCCATCGACTCAACAGGAATCCCTTAGGTCGCACCCTCCCCATGACATCCTATTGGTATGAAAATTTTGATGTGTCATTTCTTGTGTTTAGGGAAGCGACAGATTGCTATGATTGTGGAAAGTATGAAGCATCTGCGGTAATGTGCAGAAACTCAGTAGATTCATTTCTGTATTTAGCTACTAGAATGAGAAATATTCGGGACTGGCATGATATAGATGATGAGGCAGGAATAGATGAATAGGTCTATGATACATATTATGAGATGGATGACCAAATTTCTAGCATTATAAATAGCGATAAAGGAGAAGTCAATTATAAAACTTTGACAGATATAGTGAAATCAAGAAACATTCTTACAGATGAAGATCTCAAAGATATCAAGGAAAATATTAGAGATAAAGGCAGCTTTTCTGCTCATTTACTAGAAGCCATTGATAGGGCTTCAGCTAAATGGTGGAAGGAGCATGAAAAGGAATTCCATGAAAGACTCAAGGATGGAACCTTGATTACAGACAAAGAGGTCTTTGAAAATTTTAGGCCCAAAAGCTGGACTACAGAGGACGAAGCTTTGAAACTATTGAAAGACACAAGTAAGGCGTTAGAGGGAATTGTGGTTAATTACTACAGAAGTGAACATACCATTAAGGCAATTTACCACGGAAACCACTAATTTCCTATGTTCCTCAGTAAAACTAAATTGGGGGAACAGATTTTTCGCTGCCGAGTGTTGTGTCGACTCCTAATTCAAACATTTCCTGTAAGAGGATGAGTAGATTATAAGCAATAGCCTTGTATGAAAACTTTCTCCTTTGGGCTACTATTGACCTGTTCGTGGTACTTAGAGACAAATAGAGAAAACAATTAAGTTCAAAATTAATTATAAGTGCAAAGTCAATTCAAAATATAGAGTCTCATGTTCCAAGATCGCTCTGCCAATAGATATCTTCCGGCCAAGGCGTTCCGAAATCTCTCCATATCCGGCTCCACATATGTGGAGGTTTATTGCTTTTCTTGCAATCTTGATCCTCTCCTAGACTTAAATCCCTCCAGTGTCGTACTCTTCCAACGCACTGTTGTATTCCGTATTCATTTCTTACACCATTCCTCCAATCATGGAAAGGGGATAAGTGAATTTATCACACACAAATATTTCACGAATAGTCTTAAGTAATTCTGGGTTATACAATTCAGATTTCATGAACTATAAGCCAAATCCAAAAGTGATTAAGAGCTTCTTGAGGGATAAGAATGACTAAGAATATCAGTGATGAGATGAATGATAAGTCGGAAGACAACAACACCAATTCAGACGAAGTTGCTAGAAAGATCCGGTCGGTCTTTGAAGCATCAACAGAAGGAGTTAAAAGAGTTATCCATAACATTATATTATTAGGGCCAGCGGACTCACTTGATGAAAGAAGGAGACTTCAGTCTATTTTGAGGAAAGAAAATATAATTGCAACAATAATTGAAGATATTTGCGCGATTGAGAATGGCTCTTGCGATACGATTCTTATCAATGAGTTTGAGAGCAAACTCTTTAAAACTGGATTTTTTAATGAAAATGATATTGATCTGATTTTTTGCACGTTAGGTGGAAATAGCTATGGCACCTATGACGAATTTGCAATGATAATTGAGAATCCAAATCTCTTTTCCAAATTATGCGTTTTTATTGAAGACAAGTACCATCCCCTTAACATTAAAAATCAAGGTCTTTCTAATGACAAGTACTGGCAATTCATATTACAGAGAGGACAGTTGTATCCTTTCTCGCTCTCCCCTTCTAATGGATATTCCGAGGTTAGTGAGAAAATTTTTTATTATTCTCTAAAGCACAGAGCCCTAAAATACTGTAACTTCACAAAACAGCCCATTAATCTCCAAGTAGGTCAATTTAGCCCTCGTCCATAATGTATATCGGGTTACTTTTTACTGTAGTCAAATTTTATTTATCAGATAAAGAATTTTATACTACGTTGGTATCAATAGGATGGAAAGGAGTGGTGTGCGAGAATGGACTCACTAAATAGATATATATTACAATATGGGGCATTGAATAATCCCGTAAGACTTCAAATATTTAAAGTTTTAAACAAGTTTAAAGGCATATCTTTTAACGACCTTTCAAAAAAAATTAATATAAGTAGACCTTTATTGGCATACCACGTCTTAGTACTTAGCGAAGCAGGCATAATCTCCAAAGAACAGATAAAAGAGGGCAAGAAAACATCCAATTATTTTCTATCTGAGGAGGGCAAACAAATTTCATTAGAATTGAAGGAGAGAATACATCCGACTGCCAGAGACCTCTATAATAGAGCAAAGCAGTGTTATGATAAAGAGAAATACGACGAGGGAATCGAGTTACTTAATAAATCTATAAAGATAGAACCACTTTATTCCAACGCAATAATCTTACGAATGGGAACTTTCCTAAGGTTATCTCAGTCGACTAGCGACTATGGAAAAAGAATTGAATATCTCACATTGATGGAAAAGGATCTAAATAAAATTGGACAGATAGAAAATCTTAAAGACACAAATGAAGGTGAAAAGTTCCTGCATAACTTAATCGATGAGGCTATTCGTATTGAAAAAACAATTCCTAGACCCGGACCGGGGTCAGAACCTATGAGGCGTGAGTTTACGAAAATAAAGGACCTCAATAGTGGGTCCAAAGGAGTTACGGTTCTGGCAAAGGTTTTGAATCTTGGAGAAGCAAATAACATACAGACAAGGGACGGGGAACAGAAGAAATTGAATGAGATCCATTTAGCGGATGAAACAGGAAAGGTAACAATGTCACTTTGGAATGAGCAGGCTCGCCAGGTAGAGCTTGGAGGCAGTATAATTGTCGAAAATGGATACGTTAGCCTAGTAAGGGGGCACATGAGATTGAATGTTGGAAAGTACGGCAGTATTAAAAAAGCTGACACCGAGGTCGAGGAAATAAACGAATCTCTTGATGTTAGCAAAAAGGAATACCAGCCTGAAGAAGTTGAAAGCAGACCAAGGAGAGACTTCGGAGCCAGCAAAAGAAATTTTAGAAGATTCTAAAGAATGTATCCAAATCCCCCATCAATGCGCACATCCCCAGTTGTTAACTACTTCAGAAGATCCCTTCGTTGTAGGCCTGTAGTGGTCATGGTCTCCTGTCCTTAGAACTTTTACGCTTTTCTGACTTTACGGTCGACAAGAAGTTTAATTATTAATCGATTCGATACATCCAAGAATGAAAATATTGGAAGTAATCCATGGATACCCCCCTGAATACAACGCAGGATCGGA
>JAKAYH010000137.1 GCA_021826835.1 Thermoplasmata archaeon
AGAATGCATCCTCAAAGAGCAGGGGATCACCTTCAAGAGCGAAGATAGTCAGGCAGATCCGAAAGACATCAGAAAAGGAATGGAAGGAATCCGTTGATTATGGAAAGAGATGGAATGTTGAGATATATTTCTCAGGCCTAAAGAGAACCATGGGAGAAGTGATTAAGGCGGTCAGGCCCGATTACATTGCGCATGAGATTGCACTTAAGGTGCAATATTACAACATGCTAAGAGAGGTGACACATGCCTATTGAATTGTGCAACACACTTCCTGGAAATCATAAAAATTTAAAGTCTTCATCCCGTTCGACCTAATTTTTCGTGAGCAATTCTGGAATCGGCATAAATCAGGTACTAAATTTATATCTATTTTCCAGTATCTGCCTAATGAAGAGATGCATTTAATATTCACTGGATATAACTAGATCGAAAATCAATGTCATTAAATTTAACAGCAGATCATTGACGCACTGCATGTCGTTTTCGGCGCAACCGCATGTAATGGGCATGCAGTTGTAAAAAAAGTTACATGAAAAAGGCCTGAATGTGAGGGCAGTTGTCAGGAACGAGGAAAAAGCCAGAAAGTTGTTTCCAAATGGTGTTGAAATAGATAAGGCGGATATGCTGAACGAAGAGGCTGTTACCGGGGTTGCCGCGTGGCCTCGGTTGTATTCATTGGAAATAATTTTCCTTACAGTAAATGGAAAGATAATTTCATGGAATTCCTATCAAATATCATTAAAGGATGTGGGGAAACCAAGCCAATTATAGTATTTCCTGGAAATGTATATGGATACGGCTAGTTCCAACAGGTACCTGTTAATGAATCTCATCCCCTTGCTGCAACTTCCAGGATGGGCAAAACAAGGAATTCAATGGAGGCACTACTTCTGGATTATCGCAGGAAGGGAAGGCTCATAGTGGTTATACCTAGATTTGCCGATTTCTACGGCCCTAATGTTATGAACGACCTTTATGGAAGGATGTTTATTAGTGTGATTCACGGAAAATCATCAATTTGGCCAGTTAACGCGGATATCCCGCATAATTTCACTTATATTGAAGACGCAGCAGAGGCTAAGCTTCTGGTTGTCGGAGAAAGCAATTCGTACGGCAAGATTTATCATGTGTCTGGAGAGGTCATCACGGCAAGACAATTTGCAGAAAAGGTATACAAGACAGCTGGGAGCCAATTAAATCTAAAGATACTTTCTAAAGAGTTTTTGAGAATATCTGGTCTATTCAATTCCAACGCCCTTGAATTGATTAAGCTTCTGTACGAATGTTCAGATCCTTACATCCTAGACGATTCGAAATTCAAGGGAGATTTTCCCGCGTTCAGACACACCCTTTATGATGCCGGGATAAAAACATGGTGGAATGGTTCAGGGCTAATATAACGGGATAAAAATTCCCCAATTTCCAAGGTTAATTTCTATTTCAACAGGCCGCTCATCATGATCAATGTAAATTTGAAGTTTTTAACTGCAGTTAGCTTATTTTGCGATATCTTTTTAATACAGCAGTTAGATAAAAAATCTGCAAGAGATTTCGCGGTTTGTCTGTGCAACGATCCACCAATTAGTCAGAAGACTACACGGTTAAATATCTGCAAAAGCTTTGGAGGAGTTGTAAGTGGGGAATTGCAGGTTTAGCCAATCATGTATTTGATGTCATTCGTATCAGATGGATACGTAAACGGTGTTGAAAGCAAAGTGCTGACATCGATATCGATCCTGATTGCAAGTGCGAAGATATTTATGACCTCCTCTGAATTCTCTCCAAGGATACTTGCGCCAAGGACTTTTTTCGAACCGTTGTCAAGAATCACCTTGTAGAATGCCTTTGGGATACCTCTTCTTCTTGAATTGTACCAGTTTGTCATCTCACCCTTTTTAATGGTTACTGCAATGTTTTTCCTTGACGCGTCCTCTTCTGTGATCCCGACCATTGCAAGTGGAGGTGATGTGAATACAGTGGTTGGTATGCCAGTATATCCGGCCTTTACAGAATTTCCATGAAGTAGGTTTTCTGCAGCAACATGTCCCTCCATGACTGCCACCGGAGTCAATTTTGGCCCATCAGTGTCAGCAGAGTCCCCAGCAGCATATACCCGCGGATTTGAAACACTCTG
Source organism: Thermoplasmata archaeon (assembly GCA_021826835.1). The sequence continues at coordinate 2,135 of JAKAYH010000137.1, forward strand.
CAGGTATTCGTTCACTGTCACCCCCTTCTTTGACCACTTCACCTGTGCTGCATCCAGTCCCATATCGGAATCGAATTCCCTTCCAGCACCATGCACAACAAGATCAGCTGGAACAATTTCATCCTTACCTCTTTCTGAAAGGACGACGCTGTATCCGCCATTGGATTTTATTATCTTCTTCACCGAAGCGTTTGTAATTATCTTTACTCCTGAATCTTTCAGGAGCCCTGTAAGTATTTCGACCATCTCCCGGTCAAAGTTCACAAGCAGTCTGTCTGGATGCTGTATAATTGTAACATCGGAGCCAGCCTTTCTTGCTATGCTCGCGAATTCAACAGATATGTAGCCGCCTCCTATGTAAACAATTTTCTTTGGAAGTTCAGGCAGGCTCAGAAAGCCTTCATTGTCGATCAGATACTCGGAACCGGGGAAACCAATATTTGAGGCTTTTACGCCTGAAGCTATCAGGAACTGCTTCCCCTCAACTGATCTGCCGTCAACATTAATGCTCTCCGGACCCGTAAATTTTGCCCTGCCATGCATTACAGCTATTCCGTTTTTGACAAGGCTTTCCTCGATCCCACTGGACATGGATTCAGTGAAGGATGTCTTAAATGCCATAAGGTCCTTCCAGTCGATTGAACCGGCAAGGCTGGCTATTCCATGCCCCTGTAGTCTTTTAGCCGATTCCAGTGAGTCAGTAACACCTACAAGAATTTTTTTAGGATCGCAGCCCCTCAGGGCGCAAGTACCGCCTGTCAGTTTCTGGTCTATGACCAGGATTTTCTTTCCCTCACCAAGCGCCTCAAATGCTGCTGTAGTTGCCGCAGATCCTGATCCTATTATTACAAGGTCAAAATTTGTTTCCATCTCTATCCCTTTACTCAAGTGATTTAATATAAATAAAATATGGGTAGTTTATATTTTTCTACCCAGATAGAACGCTGTTGTTCCAAGTGTAAGTCCGTATACAATATGCCCGATAAATCCTACCACGAGAACATCCGGAAGCATCATTGCCGCTTTGACGCCCATCAACTTCATCATTACTGATGCAAACACCGTCTCAGCCATCGGCAGAAAGAACACAAGGTATACCACGATGCCGAATACAAGGCCAAGCACGAGTGAAACCGGTCCGCTTCTGAGCCTTATTGGTTTGACATACGAGACAATTGCGCCGAATATGGCGCCAGCCACGATGCTGACTGTGAAATGTGCGAGTACCCCGACAGCCACACCCGAGCTCATTGATGCCCCAAGCCCCATCCCCATCACGAGTGCAAAAATGGTATCAGGAAGCCCCATCGCAGAGGCCCCTGTCATTAATACAAGTAGCATCAGGATACCTCCAAATACCCCACCGATAATGGATGAAATTATCACCCTGCTTACCCTGGGGGAATATTTCGCATTTCCCTTGTGCATCCTAGCGTGCTCCATAAGCTGTTCTTTCGAGTCGAATACTTTACCGCATGCGTCACATTTATTCTGTTCCATATTTATCGAAAATTCTCATACTGGAATCATATAAAAGCCAATTCCGTCAACCGTTGACATTAATACGAGGCAGAACTTGAAAAAAAAAACCCTTGATTAGCAAGCGAAACAGAACATTACCAACATTATTTAAGTCATTGTATACCCACACACGCAGTCAACTGTTATATGCGAAGATTTGTAAGAACAGAATAAATTCAATCTTCATGTTTAATAGCATGGATTGTTTAGGCAGATCAATGGGAGAAGATAGAGTCGAACAGAGAAAAACTCTACAGATTGCAATATATTCTGACGGTCAATCATATAAGGGCGTCAGGGACGGGATCAGGTTGATGCCTCTTGATAAGTTAGTCATAATCCGCGAGGAAGTCCATGGAAGCAGTCCGGTGATTGAAATCCCATTTAACGAATTTGTCAAGCAGATTGCAAGTGCACTTATGACGCAGGTAGAAGAGGTCAAGGTGTCGTCGGGAGATTTGAACGAGGTTCTGGAGGCGGTAAAATCAGTTTACAGGGACAACTGCAGCGATTATGATGACTTCATCATTAATGTAACTGGCGGCGGCAAGCTCATATCATGCACGGCAATTTCCTCTGCCTTTATTATTGGGATAAGGGCGTTCTGGGTTGATTCGAAGGGGGTGCACATGTTACCGATACTCAAGCTTGGTTACCAGAGAATCCTCTCAGAAACTAAGCTGTCGATCCTTAATGCCCTTGTAAGGAAGCATGGTAGGATTGGAAGCCTGGAGCAGCTCTCTGAGATGACCGGATTAGATAAATCGCTTATAAGCAGGCATCTGAATGGTTCGGAGGACTCAGAAGGTCTAGTAGAGCTTGGGCTCGTTACTGTGAACAAGGGTTCAAGGGGAAGATCCGAGCTGGAGATAACTGCTCTTGGGAAAATAGTGACAATCTGAACGCTATTTCCATTCTCCCTCAACGGTTGATGGAAAAATTTTATGAAATTGCCAGTCATCAGAACCCATGGTAAATTTTGATGACAGCTTCAGGGTGAGGATGAAGGAGAGAATGGCAAGGTTTTCGATGTTTGACCAGCGGGGCAATGTAACCTCCAAGGTCAGCGTCACAGTGAAAAAGGGAGATAATCTACTCTCTGAAACAAAACCGGAGAACCAGGATTTCACATGGGCCTCGGACGAAAATGGACCAAGCCCACTATCCTACTTTATCTCGAGCCTCGGGATGTGCCAGATGGTTCATTACGCTGAACGCGCAGGTTCGATGAATATCCGGATTGATGATCTTGTAATAAAGGTGGATGGAAAATTCACCATAAGCAGGCCAAGGTTTTTCACTGAAATCGAATACTTTGTGGATATAAAATCTCACGAAAGCTTTGAAACAATTAGAGAACTCGTGAAGTCAGCAGCTTCAGACTGCTATGTTACAAACACACTATCCAAGGCGTGCGACGTCAAGGGATTTCTCATCCTTAATGGGGTTCAAAGTGGTGAAATTAATCAATTTTAATTTATTTCCACGCAGCATATTGCATTAAAGGCTTATAACAACTTTCAGCCTATCCTCTTGTACCCATCAAACCTGCCTTTCTAGATTTTAAACAACATTTCGACTATCGAATCAGTTAGCCTTAGATCAGCAGCGGAAATTGTCTTTCTGATAAGAACAAATTCACTCTGTTAAAGTTCTGAATGGATGGGGTTTATAATCTTAAGACCAAGTATTCTTCTGAAATCTTTCTCGTTCTCAGTGATTATCGTATTTATTCCATCCTCCTTCAAGGTTTCACCAATTAGTATATCCGGAAATTAGGACTTGAAGGCGAGTGAACTCCTTAATGCTGATCTAACCGCATAAAAATTGTAATATATCTTCACCTAGTTTTCCGGCTCAATGAAATTTTACAATGGAATTGAGATAAATACATTGTAAATCATTACCAGAGCAGCGATTGAACCTGTAGATTACTTTTTACTGTATTTTATTAGATAGATAGGCACATTGAATTTTACTGATTTTTCTACCACTCTATTTTCTTGCGTGATGGACTCTTAGCTAATACTTGCCTCTATTGAGCATATAGTGCAATACTAACAGAGAACATTGCATTATCTATACTGTTATCTATCTTCTGTGGTACATTCCATCCAAGAATCTTTTTGTCTGCGGAAAATCCTTATTCTGAATTGTTCCTTCGATGGTACTTTCCAAAATAATTCATGGTGTCAACAACAATTTCAAACATTGTATCCTTCCATTTCTGTGATCCATTCAAGGTTGCATTCCTCCTTGGGGTTATGAACCCGATCTTTTCTTCCTCTTGATAGATGTAGGATGACAAGTAGATAGAAATGGTTCTTGAGAGAACAGTAACGTCAACAGACACTTAACAAAAAGTGGATATCACAAGAAAATAACTAGGAAGAAGGGGTTGTACGATAATAACAAAAATTCTGGAACATACCATGAAAAAGTACAGGGCAATCGTGCCACAACACCCGGTTAAAAACCAATTCACTTATTGCAATTTATTGACACATCAGGTTCAGTGCCTCTTTTGCTCAAATTATTTAAACGATTATGAGTGAAATAAAAAAGGCTCTATGGATAGTCTCTGCATACTATTTTTAATTTATTTTATTCTCTCAAGAGATTGGTAAATTTTCAAATAATCTTCAGTCACTTAAAGGACTGTAACTAGTCCAGCTTTTTTTGCTGCTGCATTAAGTTCCATATCCGCAGAGCAAAA
>JAKAYH010000138.1 GCA_021826835.1 Thermoplasmata archaeon
ATTACATGTTCAGGGTTCGATGCTCTGGGTATTGGAAAAATGTTGTCCCCTTTTGAGAGTAGCCAGTTCAGTGCTACATGGACAGGCTTTGAACCCTTGTGATTCTCAACAATCCTGCTGATAGTTGATTCCTTATCTACACCTTTTACCAATTTTCCATGTGCAAGTGGATAGTAGGCAAGCAAAGCCATTTTATTCTTTTTGCAATATTCCAATATTCCGTTATTTTCCAATTGCCTGTCATAAAGGTTATAACACATCTGCGTGGAGGCTATTTCATATTTCTTCATCTGGGAAACAGCATCCATTGTCCTGGCAAGGTTGAAATTGCTAATTCCAATATAACGTATTTTGCCTTCATCCAGCAATTTTTCCATTTCCATAAGAGTTTCCTTCACTGGAATAAAATGGGAAGGAAAATGTATCTGGTAAAGATCTATGTAATCAGTTCCGAGATTTTTCAAACTTCTAATGCAAGCTTTTCTTATCTTATAGCTGCTTAGATGGTTGCTGAATGCTTTTGTTGCAATAAAAACACTATCCCGGTTTCTATCTTTAATGGCTTCTTTGACTACCTCTTCTGTTCCATATAACTCTGCAGTATCAATCAGTGTAATTCCATGATCCAATCCAGATTTCAATGCTTCGACGTTTGCCCTGTTTACTCCCTTCAGGTGTAGTTTTCTTGAAATGATAAAAGCGGGATCGTAATAAGTTCCCATACCAATGGAAGAAATCTTGATTCCTGTTTTGCCAAATTCCCTGTATTCCATAATAAGGAAAAGAGTTCAATAAATTAAATATTCTGTTTTTACTTATTTAAATGTAGCAACTCCGACAAAACAACATATAAGGGCTCCGAATGTGAGAAAATATCCAAGACCCATTTTATAGGGGAAATTTGATGCATTTGAAGATAAGCTAACTAACCCTTCATAAAATAAAATCATTGTGCCAATGGCCCCAAGACCACCAATAAAAAGAGAAGCTCTGCCACCACTTTTATATCCAAAAATAATCAGCAAAGCTGAGGATGCGGTTGTGAACAAGGTCAATAACGAGGTAGAAAATGCAGCTACCATGTAATTTACAGTCTGCGATGAAAAATTTGAATTTGATGACCACCAGTAAACAGAATTTGATGAATTTCCAAAAGTATAAATCGTTCCCCAATAATAATAGGACGTGTTTCCAGAAAATAAACCAAAATTTGAAGGTAAATAAGCATCCCTGACGCTTATTGACAAGATTGTATAAAGAAATGCAATGGAGGAAAGTGCAATCACAAGATTCTTTGAATCTGCTCGTTTTGCCATATAATGGAAATATTCTTCTCATATAAATATTTTAAATTTCATGTTTAAAATAACTGTCCGGTGGATATAGAATTATCAACGAAATTCCATATCAAATTCATGTTTAACGGGATATTTCTTCAAATCCTGGAAAAACCCAAGTCTGTTTGACCATGGATCATTAAAATTGCACCATCTAACCGTTCCAGGAATTTCCTCAACCCTTGTCGCATCAGCCTTAAGTTCCCTTATAATTCTTGCTCTTTCAGAATCAATATCAGATACCCCAAAACGCATTCTCCCTGATTGCGTTTGTGAATTATCGATCTTTTTTTCAGATATTTGGAGCCATAAGTCCGGTATAATTTCCCATTCAAGATAATCTTCAAAGGGGGTTGCATCAGGATCTCTTCCAATGATATTTGTGTACCATACCAATGCATCGTTAATATCTCCAACAAATATCTGAATAGTATATCCATTTACCATATGATCATATTTTAAGGCGGATATATTAAATTTTAGAGTTTATTTAGAATTATACTATCAATTTCCTGTTTGATCTGTTGAGCTAGTTCTTCCAGTCTTTTTCTTGATTTTCCATAGCCGTATATCTCAATAGTAACTTTCCTGTTCATAGTTTCCCTTGATTCTGGATGCGTCTTAATAAGCATTTCATAATTGTATTTCTTAATCAGTTCCTTCACATATGGTGCAATTTTGCTCTCCAATAAACCCTTTACATCATATTCCAATGAATAATAATCAATTCCAGAAGGTCCCAAATATCTAGAAATTTCTGGAAGCATAGCCCTCATTTCAGACGGCACTCCGGGAATTGAAAAAATTACCTTCCCATTATATTTAAGAATCATGCCTGGGGCTGTTCCAATAGTGTTGTGCAATATTTCTGCCCCAACCGGCATTACTGCCATTTTAAGCCTTTCCGGAGTGAATTCCATCCCTCTTTCAGTTAATTTTTTTAAGATTTCTGAATAGGCATATTCATTTACGACAAGTTCCAGTTTCAGATTCAGGGCAATAGATTCCACCGTAATGTCATCAACTGTGGGGCCTAAGCCACCGGTTGTAATAATTATATCACATTTCTGGAAAAGAAATTCAAGTGAATCACCTATCTCTTCCTTGATATCTCTACATGCAAGTATGTATGAAATTTCATACCCTAAATTGGTCAGGAAATTGGAAATATCTGAAGCATTCGTGTTAATTGTCCTGCCCTTGACAATTTCGTTTCCTATGGATATTATTCCTATTTTAATACAGATCACATCCTTTCAGGGCAAAACCACGTTCAAATATCCCACAATAAACATTATCACTGCTGTCAGAATAATAAATAATATTACCATTAACATTTCCCAGTTCCTGCTTCTCATATACGAATATTCTTTTTATGATAATATATCTATTGAAACATTTAACAGAAACCTTATGGAATTACAATTTTTGGCTAATAATCCACTAACTTCCGATACGAATGAATTTTGAATATCTTATTAATCACAACGCCAACAGCATTCCTCACGTAACTATCCTGGAAACTATAAGAAAGTTGTTCATAAAAAATCCCCATGCAGTGATTGATCCGAAAGAACTTTTTCATGAGATTGGGAATGTCCCTGTTGAGCAGCATGAATGGACAAATGGATTGCAGGCATATCACGTTTCTATTTACTCAGGGATTTATGCGATTGCAGTACCGATATCCACAAACTTGTGAATTCTAAGTATGGGAAATACATCAAAACTTGGTAATGGTTTCTCGTAAAACCACCCAGACTTGAGGGATGAAGACGAAATGGAAACAAAAGTTAGAACATACAATCCTATGGATGGATAGTATGTCAGAAAAGGAAAATATTTATTTTATTTCAGTTATAACCCTAACAAATATACAGGTGCAAAAAGATGAATATACGCAGATTAATTCTTGACGTGGGCAAAGGTCTTAATAAACCTACTTTGATGGAATTATCAGAGGCTATTGTTACTGTTAAGGGAGTTGAAGGGGTTAATATCAGTGTTATGGACATAGATATTGAGACTATGGGTATGAACGTTACAATTGAAGGCTCAAATATCAACTATGAGGAAATTATAAAGAAAATTGAAAATTCCGGAGCCGTAGTGCATTCTGTAGATGAGGTTGCAGTAGGTTCCAAACTTATAGAGAATATAAGGCGTGAAACTTGAACAATAAGTTTCTGTTTCCAATGGCCATAGGTTTGATTGACGGGCTTATCACTGCCCTTATTATTGCAAGCAATGCCATTCTTTCTGATCTTTCAATTTCATTATATGCTGCTATAAGGATATCAGGTGGATCATCCATGGTCGGGGCAACCAGTTATCTTCTTGCGGAATATGGGGAAAAAAGAACTGACATGGTTAGAATAGCAAGACACCTTAATCCAGTTACATTGAAATCAAGCAAGAACAGATCTGTTCAGATGAGAATACTTATGGAGTCCATTCTTGGTGGTAGTGTTGCACTCTCTTTTGGCTTTATTGGTGCAATGATTCCACTTGCATTTTATTCAATATTTGACATGAATCCGTTAATTTCGATTTCTGTCACTTTTATTGCGCTTTCACTTACTGGCTTATACATGGGATACGAGGCTGAAGGCAGTGCGATGATGTGGATAATTGCGCTTGATTCTGTAGGGTTTCTCATGTTAATATTGGGAAATTATCTGAGGATTTTTCAATGAAGGAATTGAATAACTGGTTTCCAGTTTTTGGAGGTTTTTTGTATATTTCATCTCTTCTTTATTTATTATTGGGAGGAGATATTATATTCTCGCCAGGTTATGGCTCGGTACAGGTTTTCTTTCTCCTGCTGGTTATTGCGATTATTCTTCCTTCGTTTGATATTATTTTATCACGGAGTGAGAGTGTCATCAAATTCTATCCCTCTGCTGCGTTCATGGCAATTGTTATACTCACAATGATGATCGACTTAAAATTCCTTATTCCTTTAATTTTCCAGACATTTTCATTACTTATACTTTTCAGATACATTCTTAAAAAAAGCAACTCTCCGGTTTATCATTTCTCGTATGTAATTTTTATTATTATTCTGTTTTTTCTTCCGAACATCCTCAGGTTCTCAATTGTTGAATACACACCAAAAATACTTGTTTTTAGTATAGCAGATGATGCAAATATTATTGGCATACCTCTCCTTTTCCAGTACGGGATTGTTATAGCTTCTCCATACTATTTCGTTCTTACCATAAGCATTCAATTTTCAATTATAATTTTTGTTCTTGGGTTTTTCCTTATGGAAAATGTCCGGGAAATTCTTTCAATTTCAGGAAGGAGAGCACAGGATGTTTCAGGAGTTGTATCAGTTTCATTTTCTCTATTGTCGTGCCAGTGTGAAACAGTCACTTCTATTATACCTGCCATAGGAGCAGAAGTACTCGGAGTCATATCAATTCCGCTGATCATTGAGAGCCTGCTCCTTTCTTTTACCACATATATCCTGTTAAAGAGTCAGAAAAATGGTAGAAAACCAGTAATTTTTGATAAAATATGGAATGCAGATATAGTATCGAATTGGCTTGTGATTGTGACCATATTTGCAATTATTGCATTACCCATACTAATCACTATTATTTCATATCTGGGTTACCAGAGAAACATATACATTTATTTTGCAAGTAACGTCGGAATTTTAATTGCTACATACTTTTTTATTTATATTTTACAAAAATCCATGTCATGGAACATCTTTAGAGTTAAAGGGTACATCTATGCCCTTTTTTCCATTATCCTCATTATCCTGATGAGTGTCTGGTATGTTCCATCTGTTCTCGTGGCTACAGTTTCAAATGGAGTCCTGTATGGGATCATGGGAATTGCTTCTTCCCTGTCCGGGATATTACTGTTCATGATGGTTCATACTCTTGATAAGCAAACCAAAGCGATAGCCTACGAATATACATCTGGAATGTTTCCCTTAATATTTGCCATACTGTTCTATTATCTAATTATAAGTACAACTTCTGTCTGGCCCATCTATACCTATACTGATCAGATAATTTTTGCTCTTTCTCTGTTGGGTGTCTCACTTATCCCTATGTGGTTTTTCGTCAACTATTCCATTTATGCGAGATTCTGGCATAACAAAGCCTAAAATATGCATAACTCTTATGGAAAGCATGAACATTTCATTCCTTAGAAAAGGAGATCATTATTTTCCAATATTGAAGGTTGGAAACGAAAAGAGAATCCTGAAGGAAAATGTTGATCTAAACAATTTTTATGCAAATATTAATCATTACACGAAGTTGTATGAAGAACTGGAACCTGTTGATATAGAACCTGGGACAATCCCAGTATATCCTGGAAAAATTCTCTGCCCATCCTTGAACTTCATGACACACTCTGCAGAGACTAAACAAAAAGTGCCTGAATACCCATACTTTTTTACAAAATTCAGGGATACAATCACTGGATGGAATTCACCCATTCTTAAGCATCGGGAAATGAGGCAACTTGATTATGAAGGGGAGATTGCTGCAATCATAGGAAAAAAAATCAAAAGTGCTGACGAGAAAACTGCTGAAGAAAGCATATGTGCCCTTGCTGTTGTGAATGATGTCAGTGCAAGGGATTATCAGGAACAGATTTCTCCCCCGTTTGGTAAAAATTGGGTTATGGGAAAAGCTGCAGATTCATTTTTACCCATTTCTTCATGGATTAAATTATATGAGGGAGACCCGGTAGAGTTTACCACTGAGGTGAATGGTGAAATAAGGCAGAAAGGAAATACAAAGGATATGATATTTCCTTTCAGGAAATTGATTTCTTACGTGAATAAATTTGTGACACTATACCCTGGGGACATGATACTTAGCGGTACACCTGACGGGGTAGCTAAATCCGGCAAATATCCATATCTCAAGAATGGTGATACAGTTAAGGTACAATCCTCAGGAATAGGATATATAGAGAACGTGGTGACGGAATTTGATTCGTGAAATAACTGAAGAAGAACTTCTAACAGAAACCATTCCTTTTAAC
>JAKAYH010000139.1 GCA_021826835.1 Thermoplasmata archaeon
CTCGTATTTCCGCCAACAAAGATCATGGTTTTTAAGCCAAAAGAATAAGTTTCAGTCATCCAATCAACGAATTTTTCGTAAGTTTCCATGTGAACCACGACCTTGTTAATGATTGCATCTTTACCTATGAGGTCAGCTGTTCCTCTGGAAAGTGAACGCGTATAAATGCTGTTGTACCTAGGCTTTCCCTCATGATTTTCCTCCACAAGTTCTGGAACGCTCACCGCGTTTAGCCTTGTGAAGTCTTTTAATTCACTAGCCAGATCCTTCTTCCGTGATTCAAGATTTGAAAGTATTTTCTCATCGTGTGCGGAATCGCCTGTCCGGTTATCCCGCAAGGGCAGAGCAGTAAATATTAAGGGCCTCCTTCTAAGTGATGAAGAGAAACTATTGAGGTGTCCAGTCATTTCTAAATGTTAACATTCAGTTATATATAGTAATATCGACGTCCTCGGAGGTGTTACGGATCCAGGAGGCAGTGATGAAAGTACCGTAAACGGTCACAGCGCCCACCTATATACCAGCCTTGAATCTGATTAGTTACACTATAGAGCTGGCTTTCAGTTTTAAGCAAGGGATTTTACAGACTTAATTAAAAGATCTATATCTTCCTCCGAGTTAAAGAAGTGAACAGATGTCCTTACCACGTCTTCTATCCCCAAATCCTTTAATCCTACCGACGAACCTTGTGCACCTGAAGCAACTGCTATCTTGTGATCTGAATACAGACGCTTCGATAATTTAAATGAACGAAGCCCACTTAAGTTCCATGATACTATTCCTGCAGATTCTTCTAGAGGGGGTTCCTTGTATATTGTCACTCCTTTAATTGAATGTAACCCGTCTAACATTTTGGCTGTCAACTCATGTATAGCTGTTTCAATCTTTGATTGTCCTAATTTTCGTAGAAATTCTACGGATGTTCCAAGACCGATGATACCCGCCGTGTTTAACACTCCTGATTCAAACCTCTGTGGAGGGGGAAGATACTTGATACTGTAAGATGGATCTATGTTAGCTCCTCTACTGCCTACAATTGTCGGCTCTAATTTATCAAGCACACCCTTCTTTGCATAAAGAGCACCGGTTCCTTGGGGGCCGAGCAGTCCCTTTCTTCCACAGATTGCCATGAAGTCGCAATTCACTTTGTTAATCTCTGTATTTACTCTTCCAAGAGATTGAGCCGCATCAACGAAGTACATAATTCCTGACTCCTTCGCCACTTCTCCGATTTCCTCGATAGGTTGAACTGAGCCATATAAATTTGATACATGTGTTACCCCAATAATTCGAGTCTTATTACTGATCAGCTTTCTTAATTCAGATGGGTCTATAATTCCATTCGCTCCAGATTTTACAATTTTTACTTTGACATTTTCTCTATCTTGCAGCCTGAACCATGGTATCAAGTTTGATTGATGCTCAAGATCGCTCAGTATGATCTCATCGCCTGAATTAAATCTTATTCCATTGGCAAGGATGTTTATGGCTTCAGTTGTATTTTTTGTAAAAACTACTTCGTCATCTTGATTTCCGTGCAAATATCGCCTTAGAATAGACCTTACATTATCAACTTCATCTCTGACTTTTTCTGCTCCTTCAAAATTACCTACTCCGTAATTGTATGGGTTATGAAGGTAATAATCAAGCATTGCGTCTAATGTAGTTCTTGGTGGTGGACTAACTGAGGCAGAATCAAAATAGGTTACTTCTTCAAGAAATGGAAATTGAGTCCTTATGCTTTCAAATATCAAGTGCTTTCACCTCTCACCGATGTCCAGAAATGGAGATTTTGTTAGGACTTCATGCCCATCCTTGGTCACTAAAATCATATCTTCCAAATGTACGCCTCCAACTTTGGGGTCGTCGTGTATTAATATTCTGGGTTCTAAGCAAATTACCATATTTTCACGAAGTAAGTCGGACACGTTCTTGTCTATCATTGGCTTACCATGTAATGCGAATCCAATTTGGTGGCCTAAAGAAAACTTTGACATATAATCCCCGTAACCATCTTCGATTATTGATTTCCTAGAAATTGCGTCTATTTCGCTACATTTGACTCCCGGTTTGATTCCTTCAATTGCCTTGTTTAGAGCCTTGAGAGTTGATTTATAAATTTTTGACTGGGTTTCGGATAAGTCCCCAGTTACGAATGTCCTTCCCATATCACCAGAATAACCACGGTATACAGCTCCCAAATCAACAATCACTGTCTCATTTGGGCCTATAACTCTCTCAGTGGCAACCCGCTCAAAAATCGAAGCATTTTCTCCAGATGCGACGTTTGTAATAAATGGCGTCATTTCCGATCCTGCCTTTCTCATAGCAAACTCAGCTTCAGCCGCAACATCTATCTCTCGGACACCAGCCTTTATACTTTCAGACGCTGCTTTGATGCCGGAATCTACTATCCTAGCACAAGACCTTAATATGCTTATTTCTTCTGGCGATTTTATAGCCGTAATTTCCGTCCAGAATTCCTCTGAAAAGTTGTACTCGTTTCCTAGATCGGCGATTCCCTTGTAAATTTCTAATGAGAGAAAGTCAGTCCAAATCTTTCCACTTTTAAGGTTTCTGTCTTCCAGTGCTTTTCTTACCGCATCCACCCATCCCTTTGTTCCTGAGGAGATCTTTCTGTAGTCTTTCACTAGGGAGCGTACCTCTAGTCGATTGTTGTCGCTTCCCGACGTGTATCCAAGTACAATGTCTCCGTCACGAGGAACTAGCGCAAAGTACTCTAGATCCATAAACGGCCTAAAACCCTTCACGTAGAAATCCGTGACATATCGGACGGATTCAGGTTTGAATAATAGGAGACCATCCAAATCAAATTTTTCAAGCGCACTTTTAATCTTCGAAAGTTTCATCTTTCTGACATCATTTCCTGGATAGAATATCGGTTCTATTTTTGTCAATTATAACACCCCTGAGATTTTTTCGTTTGTAAGGAGAGAACCCCCCTTACTTAATGTTGCCTTTTCGTCTATCTTTTTCAAAGCAGCCCAGATTGAAGCCTGAACTGCAGTAACTACTGGAAGCCCTAAATCCTCTTCTAATACTTGGGCGATGTCTATGGCTCGAAGTTGAGCGCATGCAATCAATATACCGTCTGTTTCTTTTTTTATAGCAGTTCTAGCTTTCCTATTTATGCTTCCGGGCGTAATATCTGCGTGTTTCACCATGTCCGGTTCGTCAAAGGTAGCAAGGTTTGTCGTCCCTATTCTATGTTCATTCAAATATCTGATGAGAGCCTGATTCACTTGATTCGGGTAGGGAGTTACGACAGCTGGTTTCTGGATTTTCAAATGATTAAGCGCTGATATTACAGCCGAGGATACAGTTATAGAATCTATACTCGTTGTCTTGGTGATACGTTTTTTGATTTCGTTATCCCATTTCTTGCCCCCGACAAAACTTCCACTTGTACATCCATATACGATATAGTCAACATTTGCATCTGCAAGTTGCTGAGCTGCTAGATCTAGATCATCCCAATTCATGCTTCTTAAGACGTCAAGTGATGACACCGCTTTCCCAGATTTCCATCTCAGTCTTGAAGTATGAACAGTTATCCCAGAACAATCGAGATACCTATGAAAATCAGTCTCTACTACTGTATTTTCCGAAGGAACTATAAGACCTATTTTCTTATTTACATATACTGTCATATCTGCTCACCTACTATTTCATTATCCATTAGTCTCAGTCAATTCGGGAGATAGTTTTTCAAGAATTTGTTTTTTAGATTCGATTCCAAAAGCAGCCGTGACAATTATCGCTACAGCTATAACAATCCCTATTCCAACAACTACATGAGTGAGCCCTCCTACTGCCAATAAGAGTACAAATGGCGCAGACAAAACTGCTCCAAATCTCGACCATGCTTGAGCTATTCCAGCCCCAATTCCTCTTGTAGAAGTAGGGTAAAGTTCTGCAGAATATATGTTGAGAGTTGATCCTAACATTTCAAGGAAGAAACCCACTCCCATCCCCCCGAGGAGTACCCTCGCAGTAACACCAGCTGAAAACCCAAATACTAACCCGAAGAGTATCACGAAGATAAATCCTATTACTGTTGTGATTTTTCGTCCTATTCGGTCGGCCAAGAAACCTCCGGCTATGTAGCCAGGCAAATAGGCAACATATATTAGGAATGAATAAAGCAATGTAGTTGTTATAGTGATGTGAAAAAATTCAATTAGAAAGACTGGTATCCAGGAAGAAAATGCATAGAAAGCGAAAATATAAACAAACCAATCTACCCACAATACTCCGGTTCTTCTTCTATATTCCGAATTAAGAAGGATTGATAGTGACTGGCCAAGGGAACTTTTATTTTCGGGCCAGTTTTCCAAAGACACATTTTCAACCTTGCGACCGATCTTAACAGACGCTTCGGATTGAATTGTCTTTAAAATGTCATCTGCTTTATCTTTTTGACCGTGCTGTACTAGCCATCTAGGAGATTCTGGCATGATAACTCTAAGTCCAATTCCTATTAAAGCAGCAACTCCTACAATTATAAAGACCGGCCTAAAACCATAATGTGGAATTAGCAACAAGGAAAAAGCCGCTACAAGAATATATCCAACTGTGCCCATTGCAGCACCAAATGATACCCATTTGCCTCTATTCTTGTAGCCTACATACTCACTTATGTAAACAGATGCTAAAACAATATCTGAACCAATTCCTAGTCCGGCAATGAATCTAGTTAGTCCCAAAATTATGTAATCAGTCGACGCAGCACTTCCAAATGCCCCAATCGCCAATAGGCCCAAGGTAATCATTAATGTATTCCTTCTCCCTAAAGTGTCGGCAAGTCTCCCTAGGACGATGTTGCCAAGTAACATCCCCACATATTCCATATCCAGTACCAAAGTTATTCTTCCAGTAGTTAGGTGAAAAATAGCAATCATTACAGTTAAAGTTAGGCTTATGGACAACAGATTCATGTAATCAAACAACCAGCTGGTCCCGGCAACTACAACGGCCTTATACCTTGTACGAGTCATTGGTAGGCTATCTAGAGTATCATCATATGTAGTATTCAATGAGAATCATCACCTACTGTAATAATATCTTTTTTGATTATAAAGTTTAGCGGTAAAATGTTACCGGGTCATATGTGTTGAAATAGCGAAATGTTTCTGACATCTTCGGACTTTTTGAGGAGTAATTAATCTATGAATTAGTGTTATATATTTCCATATATTCTAAGGAGATATTGAGTGGTTTTCTTGTCACTCAAGAGAATTGTCCCAGTACGCTAATGGTCTATATCTCCACCAGTATAATTCGCGATTAAAAATCTTTGACATTTTCTGAGATGTCTATCTATTGTTTTTTTCGAAAGATCGGTTAGTTTCGAAAGATCGGATAAATTCACTTTTTTGGGCCAGTCATAATATCCAGCACGATAAGCTGTGAGCATTATATTTATATCCAAAGGTGACAAATAAAAATACCCTCTGTCTGGATTTTTTATAGAATCACGTCGCGAATTAAGAAAAACAAAATCTAGGTCTTTGAAAAATGGGTCTTCGTGCAATTTTTGCATTAGTGTGGGATAGTGACTAAAAATGGACCAGACTTCGTTTCCCTTCCTAGTGACTATTCCATTATAGAAAGCAATGTTATCTCCTAAAAGATGTGAACCTACGCTCCTTTCTCTTGGATATATTAATATTGCATCAATTTGATTACCTTTTGCATCTTTACTTACAATTTTATACCACAAAATTGAACGCTTCTTGATTGATGATTTAAGTATCTCAGTTAATACATCAAAATCAGAATTGATATATTGAAGTGTAGTGTGAGAGACAACATATTTATTCCATACCGTCAAGTGGTTGGTTCTAGTTGTCAAATTCGGATATGAGGTTGTTATTTCTGTAAACCAGCTTGAAACGCCATTGAGTGCTAGTGTTAAAACTGAAAATACTTTTTTATTATTAATCTTGTCTTCTAAAATTTGGAACATTATTGGACTACTTGATCAGTTGTAACTAGGATAAGAATTTTTCTCTGTTCTGAGTATGTCAGATTTTAGATGTCAATGAAAAAAGTTCTTAGGAACACCTATGTTAAGAGGGTAACAGTTCAGTCTGATGTGCCACACTTTTATGTGGATGCAGCATTATGGACCGAAAGATCCTTATATAATGAATGCATTATATTAGTAAGATGATTAAACTTCTTGCCGAGACACCAAATGATCAGGAGATGCTGGATAAATTCCAGCGTGCCTATGAGAACTTAAAGAAGATCGTTGACAGACTGGAGGATGAAAACAGGAGACTAAGGCAGGAGCTGGAGGAATACAAGAAGAGACATCCTTCCA
>JAKAYH010000140.1 GCA_021826835.1 Thermoplasmata archaeon
CGATCCAATACCTTCTTGTGCTTCTATTCCCTGCAGCAGTGATTGGTTTTGGTGTCATACAAACCAATCACTCCCCTGTATTTCATTATACAGGGGAATTATGCAACACACTTGATTCATGTTACACTAATTCCGCTGTAGCTGAGGTTTGCTGTTGGCCGCTGATTTGAGGATTTAGTTCCTAATTCGGTGTTTACTTCCTTTTTGTATTTCAGTATTACCGAGAATTACCCTGAAAATTCTGGGACAAAAGTACAAATTTTATTTTCCACGAATCGTTTCAATCTGTTAAAAATGAGTTCTAAGTTTATTCAATGTTGAACCTAATTTAAATTTGATATTGCCTAAAAACTTGAACTCTGACTATAAGAATGCTTAAATATATGAATTCCAATCCCTTATGTAATGACAGAAATTGGTAAAAGCACTAAGGCTGCGAGTGGAAGTAAGTCTCGCCTTACTATCATCATCGCGGTTGTAATCGTCGTTATTCTCGTTGGGGGGACATTTGGATATTTAGAACTGACCAAGAAAAAACCAGTACCTAATGTCCTGACAGATACAGCGCAAACCGCTGCTCCTGACTATCTGGATCCGGCTACCGGGTTCTTCGTACAAGATGAAACCGTGTTCACGTCGGTATACCAAGAGTTGGTAGAGTATAATGGAAGCAGTGTTACTGGGGTTAACTGCGTGTTGGCTGACAAGATGTATGTGCAGAACAACCAAAACTACACCTTTGATCTTAGAAACTATGCAACGTTCAGTACTGGCGCAGCTGTCAACGCTTCGACAGTTTGGTTTTCTTTCTATAGAGGACTAATTATGGGCCAGGGAGCATATGTTGATAACTATGGAGACACATTATTCAACGTAACGGCCTATGGATTAACAAGCACATCTATACCATGGGGCTCAACTCAGGCATTGATGTCTGCCGGTTATAGTATTACTGGCAATCTAACACAGCAAACAAGCCAAACTGCAAACGATTTGGCCACCATACTTTCTAACTTCAACTACAACTCGACAGAGATGAAGGTTATGGAGTACAAGAATCAGGCTGCAGTTGTTAACTCTGAATATAATGTTAGCTTGAATAGCATGTATCCGTATGCCTTTTTCCCGGAAGTAATTTCGGAATGGTGGGGAGGAGTTGTGGACCCCTCATTCGTTGACCAGCATGGGGGCGTTCAGGTCGGTGCGAAGAACTCATACATTGATCTTAATGGAGTACCTGGTACTGGCCCGTATGAGATAAAGTCCATTGCGCCCAGTTTCTCCGATATTGTTTTACAGGCCAATCCCAGTTACTGGGCTATAGGTCACGCTGTTCCAACAGAAGCGCAACCAGCTCTGATCCCACAAATCGTAATTGACTTTGGCCTTTCACACGTTGACAGGTTGACGGAATTCGATAAGAACCAGTCACAGATAAGCGTAGTAGGGCCAAGTACTATCAAGGACATGGTGACGGGTTATTACAATTCGTCCGCTACACTTTCTGATATTTGCGTTAATCCGGGTGCGCCCCCAGATTTCTTCGACCTTTCGATGAACACGAATTCACACTGGGCGTATACTAACAATACAGATTTCAGGCATGCTATTTCCTATGCTATGAACTACACTGCCTTGATGGACATTTATGCAAATAGCTATAATGGCAAATCTTTAGCGAAGCAGATTCTTGGTCCAGTTACACCCAACTTCCCACAATTCTATAACCTAATAAATGCACCTTTACCATCGATGAACCTTACTATGGCCGATCATTACCTCAACGCTGCTGGCCAACAGGATAACTTTTATGTAAAACTACCAAATGGCACAAAGCTTGGAAATACATCCTCAGCCAATGATCTTAGCACATCCTATACATTCACTCTTACCGGACTTTCACCTGCAAATAATATTGAAACCTCTCAGTTGACAATTTTTGAAGCAGCATTTACAGCACTTGGTCTTAAGTCAACTTCTACACTTGTTTCCCCTACGATCGAAGGAACATGGACAAATGCTTCAGCAACACCACAGTTCGTTGATCTTGGTTGGTTCCCAGATTGGCCAGATCCGGTTGCACAGCTTATGTTACCTGGTGAAGATGCCCTATATGGAGGTCTATTTGGGGCTAACAACGCTTGGTTGGATAATGGCACTCTCCAGTCCATATTTGCAAATATAACCTTCCAGCCACTAACAACTCAGGTAAAGGAAATGAAGATAGTTGAAGGATTAGTCTACAACTTAACACCGGAAGTTTGGCTTCCAACACCAGATACATACTTCTTTGTTCAGCCATATGTCAAGAATTTCCAGTATAATGGATTTGTTGGCTATTGGTACAACTTAATGTATTTCAGCTGGAATCCATCAGGTAGCAGCACATCGGTCGCATTGCACTCACCAACTCCATTTGTTCTCCTCTCGTCTGCATTGATGATGGACCTTAAGCCAATAATGCGAATATTTTAAACACAATATCTAATTTATTTATAATTTATTATTTTCTTATCTTCTTCAACTTTGATTTTTTAAATTTCTATTTGAAATGAGGTATAATTTAAGGTTTCAACTTTTCTTTTCCTTACAATTTTGTGAAATTAGTCCTAAAAAGCATTATTAGAATATTCAATTAAACAAATCAACATCGAAAATTCTTTCAATAATTGATATTGATGAAAATGCAGTCCCGGATAGAGGCTCTCATATTAGATTTCACATGATAGATTAAACTCGCTTGCCTCTAAAAATCCGATTATCCAAATATCTATAACTTCCATTGTATAGGCTTATTAGCAATGTTTAGATATTGTTGTTATGGTAGGAACTGGGCCAGAACCCCTTTTTGCCTTGTCTTACTCAGACCTAAAATTAAAGGAGATAAAATGGTTGAACCAGATAAAAGTGATGGAAGAGATGATAGAAGCTATGAAAAAAGATCTGAACTGTATAAAGGAAATGCAGAAAAAGATATTGACAATGATAGAGAAATAAAAGATTTGATTAAAAGATTAATAGAGATCAAATCCAAAGAATCTGGCTTAAATCTTCTGATTTCAGACCTTGAGAACAACCTTTATCATGAGATTTTGAGGTTATCAGGGCTTATATCGATGTATAGGATGAAATTTTCAGAGGATCCCCCCATTCAAACAATTCTAAGGTTTGAAGAGCTATTTGATAAGTACGTTAAACCAAGAAAGAAATAAATTCATCATCTGTATCATTATCATAGCATCATGGGGGAGATTGTTTCCCAAGAAGGTTCACTTTGTCTTCAATTTCTTTAACTATTTCCGGGCCATTTAACACATCTTTAATCAGTACATTGCCTTTTCTGGAAATGACATATACTGTCGATAGCCCAAATCTCTTCTGCAATAATCCTTCGTTGCAGAAGCATTGCATTATGTCTGAATATGGGCTTCTAAAAGTTCTCAATGGGTTTCTGATGATCAATACATCTTCTCTTAATTCATATCTGTAAGATTTCTTCCAGGCTATATAGAAGTAAAGTAAAATATACCAAAGAAGCACAAAAATAAGGTAATCAATTAGTTTCTTTTCATCAATCTCAAGGAACAGGGAAAAGATCGCCAATATGATGGTTGCCTTAATTAACGTCTTAAGAGTGGACTTAAGCATATAACCAACATGAGACCGAAACCTCCCCTTGTCGTGAAACTTTTGGCTCCTCTGTTTTACATTTTTCCATCACGAATGGACACCTTGGATGGAACCTGCATCCTGCAGGGGGTTTAATGAGGCTTGGAACGTCGCCCTCCGGCGGCTTAAGTATCTTTGAATTGGTTGTTGGAATTGAAGACATTAAAAGCTGTGTATAAGGGTGCAATGGCTTTGAAATAATTTTTTCGGTTGGTCCATATTCAAAGATTTTTCCTGAGTAGAGAATGATTATAAAGTCAGAAATATACCGGGCGACCAGTATGTTATGAGTGATGAAGAGATACGTTAGACTCCTGTCTTTCTGTGCGTTGGCAAGTATGTTTAATATTTGCGCCTGAACTGATTCGTCAAGCGCGGAAGTAGGCTCGTCAAGTATTATGACCTCGGGATTTTTAATCAATGCTCTGGCGATTGCTATTCTCTGGATCTGGCCTCCAGATAATTCCCTTGGGTCTTTATTTTCAATATCCTCATAATTTAAGCCAACTGATACTAACACCTCATTAATTTTGTCCTTGTCAAACCTGCCTAGGGACTCAGTTAACAGTTCAATGACTTTCATCCTTGGATTTACTGATGTTGCAGGATTCTGGAAAACCATACTTACTTTATCTCTAACAATACCAGAATTATTTTGTTTTATTTCCCGGCCCTCAAATATCAACTCACCAGAAGTTGGTTCCTCAAGAGTTGCGATAATCTTGGCAAGTGTTGTTTTACCGGAACCTGATTCACCGACCACTCCCAATGTAGTACCCTTTTTTATCTGCAGGTTAACATCATCCAGTGCATTGACGTAAACTGGTTTCCTTCCGAAGATTTTCTCCAGGATACCGTTTTTCGAGGCGAGAAAAATTTTTTTTATATTCTTAAGATCTATTACATCATCCATAAAGCCAGCACCTCACTTTGCTTCCTTCAACCGCAATTAAGTTTGGTTCATTAGTGTCACACCCTGCAATGATCATGTGGCATCTAGGCCAAAATTTACATCCTTTTGGAAGGGATAAAAATGATGGAGGAGAACCTTTTATTGTGAATAGGTTTCCACCTTCTTTTGATGTATTAGGGATGCTTGCTAATAAGCCTGCAGTATAAGGATGCAATGGTTTTTTAATAAAAGAATCTGAATTGCCCTGTTCCATTAATCTACCCGCATAGAACACCAATATCTGTTGAGAAATAACATAAGCGAGTCCTATATCATGAGTAATGAATATTATTGAAGTACCCATTGTTTTGTTCAACTCTCTTAAAAGTTCTACCACCTGAGCCTGAATCGTAACGTCCAAAGCAGTAGTAGGTTCATCAGCTATCAAAATCTTGGGTTTCAGTAATAATGACATTGCTATAACAGTTCGTTGAACTTGTCCTCCAGACAACTCATGTGGATATCTAGTAAGTATGTTTTCAGGATCTGGAAATCTCAATTTTTTCATTACATCTATTATTTCTGTCATCATTGCTTCATCGTTTGAGATATCTTTTCCTTCCCGCTGAAGTCTTATTCTCAATGCATCAAGTAACTGTGAACCTACATTTTTTACTGGATTTAAACTGTTTAATGGGTTTTGGAAAATCATAAAAATTGAGGTGCCTCTTAAGTAAGTCATTTCTGTGTCCGTTAAATTTACAATATTGGTTCCAGAAAAATCAATAACACCTTCTGGTCTGCCATTTGCGGGCAATAAGCCTGCAAGTGCATAACCAAAAGTACTCTTACCAGAACCAGACTCACCGACAATTGATATTATTTCTCCTTTATCGAGAGCAAGATTAAAATTGTCAAGAACTTTCATTTCCGATTTGCCTACTCTATAGTAAATATTTAAGTCTTTAACTTGCAGAAGCATTAATTACACCTAACGATTTTGTCTGTTTGATACTATGTCCTGTAACCTGTCACCCAGTAATACAAAGCCAATAACTATGATCAAGATGACAAGACCAGGGAAGACAGAATACCACCATGACTGAGGTAAATACCCCAGACCTTTCGAAGCCATTTCACCAAGTTCAGGATATTTCACCTGTATACCGATCCCAAGAAATGCAAGTGTTGAGTATGTCAAGATGACGTTCCCAAAGTCAAGAGCAGCATAGGCAATAATCGGATCAATACTGTTCTTGAAAAGGTATTTATAGAAAAACTTTAACCTGGATATCTTATTTAGCTTTGACGCGACAATAAAATCCAGATTCTTAATCCTCAAAGTTTCCGCTCTAAAGAACCTTGTATAGGTAGGCCACCAAACCAAGCTCAGGGAAATTAATACAGCGTCAAAACCTCCCTTTAAAGGAACTGAAATTGCAATCACAAGAATTAACGCTGGAAGCGAAAGGAAAGCATCGGTTAACCTCATTATAACTTCATTGAAATATTTCCCCCTAAATCCTGCTGTGATACCTAGAATTGCGCCGAAAAGAATTGCAGAAAAAACAACGAATACTGAAACAAATGCGTCTTTTGGCATTGCATATAGTATCCTTGAAAGAATATCTTCACCGTTAGCATTAGTTCCAAACAAATAGGTCAAAGAGGGTGGATGCAAAACCAGACCGCTTGCCACATTGTCGTTAAAGGCAAATGGATTATGCGGCAATAGGATGTAACCTAACCTTGGATAATTCAAGTAAGTAGAAAATATTTCTAAAGAAC
>JAKAYH010000141.1 GCA_021826835.1 Thermoplasmata archaeon
CTTGGGAAAAATAATTATAAAGTGTTTCATCAGAACGAAATCCAATTGGTTTTTTGTTATTCCGTATTTCTCTCATGTTAAGTTCAAATCTAACCTGCAATACTTGCTCTTCCTCCTGCGTGTTCTTTCTATCACCCTTCACCACGTTAAAAAGATCGATAAAGCATTTTTCCAGGCTTTTCCATTGAAAGTTCTCATCGAAAATAAAATGGGCACTCCAGTTCTTCACAGTTCTCTATTTCAACACTTTATAATTATTTTTCCCAAGCCATCTTCATTATCTCACTATCAATGTAGTTATTGAAACATTTTAATATGAGTGTAAAATCCCTAATAACTTAGCCCTGTGGTGTAGTGGCCAAGCATTACGGGCTCTGGACCCGTCGACGGCAGTTCGAATCTGCCCGGGGCTATTTTCAATGTTTTACAATCAAGTGGACTCTTGTAGTGATTTTTCTAATAAAATTGTTAATAAGGGAAAACATTATGCAAGACTATGGAAAACGACAAGGAAAATAATTTTGAGAATACAACAGAATATTGTGAATTATTGGATAAAGAAATCGATAGCGATTCTGATTACTTCAAGTTTCAAAATCAAGTTAAGATGGCTTTTGCCTCACTTGGATTGGCAGTTTCGACTGGCGTTAGACTCAATGCGACTCGGGAAATCCTTGACATGGTCGATCAGCTGTACCAAAACGTTTCCGACAGCGACGTTGTTCTACCAGATGAGAGTAGGAAGAAGCTAAATCATGCAGATGAAGTATGGTTGGATTTGAAACTTAAGATGGCTGCGGGAGACATACGGGCGGCCCATCTTCTAAATGCTAGTTCCCATCTTTCTCTTGCTCACGCTTATCTGTGTACTTTGAAAAAGAATCAAGAATTTGCTGACCTAATATCAGATTATAGCCTGAAATATTTTAAAAAATTGAGTGTATTTATTTATAGAGAAGCTATCGGTCACGTTATGCTTTAGGAAGATTCTGCACGTAATCTTCAAACTTTTTCTGTTCCTTGACGAATCTGATAACTGAACTGGCTTCCCTGAAATAATCTTCCAGTATGCGACCAAGCGTTATTCTATCTATTTTACCCTCCTCAACGAGTTTTTCTCCTGCATGTCTGGAAAGTATGCCTCCTGCCTCCTTAACCTCAGGTTTTCCCATCTTCTTTCCATATATACTCATGCAGTCAAGGAAAGTAAGTTGAGATGATGAGTTTGCGTAAATGGAGCCAGTCAGGTTACTACTTTTCTTAATTGTTTCTGCTAGGTCCTCAATGTGTGTAGGGCATGCCCTTCCTTCCCTGGGTAACCTATCAACTCCCTTATTAAATAATCCGTCTATTAATGAAATGAATCCATCATTTTCCCCTCCAAAGACAAAGGAAAGTCTTACAATCAAATGGTTCTTTACAAGGGAAGCGTTATCCTCGCCGGTTCTTCTTGTTCGAAAGTATTCATTTTTACCATAATGTACATTGACCGAGGAAAAATAGATCAAGCGTTGATTTTTGTCAATTTTCTTTACTTCATTTGCAACCGATTTTATTCCGAAAACGTTTACCTTCATGGCCTCATCCTCATTTTCTGAGTAAGAATTGCTCAGATAATAGATCACGTCGTAGTTCTTGATGAGAGGAATAAGTTTTTCATGATCAGAAACGTCCCCTTCTATCCAGTTGAATTTGGAGTATTTTTCTCCGTCAATTTTATGCCTTGAGTAATAGTCAACCTCCTCATGACCCATAAGAAGCATCAGATTTCTTCCTATGTAGCCACTTCCACCAATAAATAAAGCTCTCACATGTCCCTGATTTCTCTATACAACATATCTTTTTCCTTTTTTTAGAAATGTTAATTTTTAATTGTTCTAATGCGTTGTTATATGTCTTTACGAATTAAAATTGAATCTAATTTGTAAAATGAAAGTGTCTCTGAATTCATGTGATTAAGAGATATATGATAAGATATAAAAATCAGGCAACTTCTGAAAATGTCCATTTTTTAAGGTGCAATCGGGAGAATCTCCTCGACTCCCTCTTTGCCAAAATCCGATAGAATATTGTTGTCAATTTTCATGAAGAATATGAGAATTATCGAAACAATCGCAGCAAATGCTGAATCCAAAAACATGAATTCAAAATTGTTCTGTGATATCGTAAGTATTAGAGAAACGCTGACTGATGAAATCAATAGGGCCGCGTTATTGAAAAATGCAGATAATCCAAAGAATGACGACATTGCTGCTTCTCTGTCTCCTTCCAAAGTGGTAATAAGAAAGGCGCCTATTGGGTATGCTGCAACAAGAAAAGCTGCCCATCCCAGGCCTCCGATTGCGAGATAGAGTAATACCAGTTCCTTAGTTCTAAAAAATACAGCTAAAATCATCACAGCGGCAAGTATTGCAAGTCCATATATCATTATATTCTTCTTTTTGCCATATTTCCTGTAAAAAATACCAATTGGTATGGACGCAATTAATGTGACCGCATTGAAGATGGAAAAGCCAATTGCAGCAAATACAAGGGCTCCGTCGGAACCAGAGGTGAATGAATATCCAGCACTTTGCACATAGGAGACGAAGTAAATCGCGATTGATTCATAGGCGATCCACGAAAATAGCTGAATTGCAAAATAAATCAATATTCTTCTATCGCGGAACATATATAGTACTCTCTCATTAAGCGTCTTTTTCTCTCGTATCACGATGGATTTACTCTCAGGCTTTTTCTCTTTAACAATTAATGGTGTAATTATCCCAGTTGCTACCACAATGAGGCCTTCAATAAGAGCTACGTTCTTTATTCCAAGTTTTGTTTCAAAACCGGCTACCAGAAGAAACGCAACAAGTGAACCTATAGCGAGAAATGAATTAACGTAACCGGATGCTACTCCCCAGTTCTTTACCGCAAAGGTTCTTGGCATCAGTGAATTATATGGAGTCCTCATAAAATGAGCAGCTATATAGAGGGCAATAAGAAATCCAATTAATTCATCCACACTTGTTGCATACGGAATCAGACAGATCATAATTGCCATTACTCCTATGGAAACTACAATCATTATGCCCCTTGTATCATGCGGATACAGGAATCTCCTGTCAGCCAGAAATCCAGATATCGGATCTGCAAAGATTCCCACAAGGCCTTCCAGACCAAGAATCAGACCCGAGAAAGCATCAGATAGTTGAAAACCGTTTATTTCTATAAATGGAGTGAATATTCTATTAAAACCCCACGTGGTATAAATTGCTATGGCGGTCATAGAGAGAAATATGTAACTGATGTTTCCAGAATATACATTTTTTCCGTTCTCCTCCCTATAAAGCCGACTTTGCACAAAAAAGCATACACGTACGATGAATTAAAACTTTACTATATATCTATATGAAAGGTTACTCTTTTATGCAGTAATATGGAGATAGAATTAATGGGCAACATATCAAATTGCCAGGCAGTGATAGGAAGCTGATATATTTTTCAATTTCTATCACAACAGTAACTAATGATTATGGGTAAGTCTCCCATAAGGAAATGTTTTTAATTATTCATATAAAATGAAACTATTATTTAAAGAGATTTTTTGATATAACCAGAGGGTTCACAACTTACAGATGTCATAATATATATATAAAGAAGAGCAATCCTTAAAAATGATTGATGTAGGGTCCCTATCAAATTTCCTGCTGATAGTTGTGGGAGGAATTATTGCAGGAATCATAGGCTCCCTAACAGGACTTGGTGGAGGTTCTGTTTTGGTACCTGTGCTTACTTTGTTTTACGGTGTTCCCATCGAATACGCTACCGGAGCTAGTTTAATCTCAACAATCGCAACATCGGCTGGTTCTGCAAGTACATACACCAAGAAGGGAATAGCTAATATTAAGATCGGCGTCGGCCTTGAAGTTGCGACTACCCTTGGAGCTATTGTAGGCGCTCTTACTTTTGCTCTGGTGGTTCACGCAAATTTGCAATGGATTCTTTTTCTACTCTTTGGTATAGTGATTTTAACATCAATAATACCGACAGTAAAAAGGGGTAAATATGAATATCCGGAGGAAAAACCCGCAGATTTTACCAGCAGACTTTTCCAACTTTCAGGGAAATATTACGACGAAAGGAGTAAGAAGACAGTTCAGTATACGGGAGTAAGATGGTGGCTTGGGGAAATTATAATGTTTTTCGCCGGAGTTCTTTCTGGTCTTCTGGGAATAGGCAGTGGAGCATTGAAGGTGCTTGGTATGGACTGGGCTATGAACCTTCCAATGAAGGTTACCACTACGACCAGCAATTTCATGATAGGAATTACTGCGGCTACCGGGAGCAGTATTTACTGGTATGAAGGTTACATACAATTCTTTCTGGCAGCTGCAACTGCAATAGGCGTACTTATTGGTTCAAGAATAGGGTCTGCAATATTGCTGAGAGTGTCTAACAAGGAAATACGATGGATATTTTTTGCCATATTGACATTTTTGGGCATTGATATGATATTCAGAGGAATAACAAAATCTCGATTCTATTACATCAACCCATTAACTGGTTTCACTGTGGCAATATCAACAGCAGCAATTTTGATTCTATTGCTTTATGTTAAAATGAAATTGGAGGAGAGGCAAAATGCAGAGTTCTGATAAACTGACCAATCTGGTCAGCTGGATCCTTAAAATTGCAGTATTTCTGAGTATAGGGTTGGTTACCATAGGCTCCATCATGATGTTTATCTTCAATGGGGCAGATGGATATACGGTTTCGCAAATTGAAAGCTATAATTCAAAGATTAACATCACCTCAAAGGCCTTCTCACCGGTATTGATACCATCAGGAATTCTGGCACTTAATCCAATTGCTTTCATTTCTCTAGGACTATGGGTTCTAATTTTCACTCCTGTGACGGTACTTTTCAGTTCCTTGGTTGACTATATCTATACAAAAAACAAGTTGTATGTAATTCTTACGTTTTTGGTCTTGCTTAATCTGTTTACTGCCATTCTGATAATCCCCGCATTCGTAAAACTTTGATTTTTTAAAGCATTTTACAAAAACATTATTAATTTTACTTATATCATGATTTTGTGAACTGATGCTTAAATTCGAGAGAGTCCCAATAAGAGAGGAAGAACCGTTGGAAAGATCTAAGAGTTTTAAGATCGAGCCATTGATTGGTTATTCTGATCAGGAGGCTACGACAGAAGCATCAAGGTGTATAGGGTGTAATATATGTACTCAGGCTTGCCCGGCAAGTCTCGACATAGGAGCATATATTAACAGCACTGCAGTGGGAGATCCTGCCCAAACCGTAAGAATTGTCTTCGAAAATTTGCCATTTCCTGCGATTATAGGAAGGGTGTGTACCCATAATTGTGAAGATATATGTGTTATGTACGATACGGGAGGACCTCTGGCCATCAGGCATTTGAAAAGATATGCCGCTGACAAATTTGACGATTATTCAAAGATCATTAATGTCAAAAAAAGAAGCTTCATAAACAAAAAAGTGGCAGTTATCGGAGCGGGGCCTGCTGGGTTAAGTGCAGCTTATTATCTATCTATTCAGGGCGTTAGAGTAACTGTTTTTGAGGAGTTGCCTGTCACTGGCGGTTTCATGAGGGTTGGCATCCCGAGATACAGGTTGCCTGATGACGTACTCGATAAGGAGATCGGCTATATCCAATCCCAGGGAGTGGAGATAAGACTAAATACCAAGGTTGGTCGAGATATAAATTTTGATGAAATAGTTTCAAATTATGACGCCGTATTCCTGGGAGTTGGAAATCATAGTCCAAGGACAACCGGCACTCCCGGAAGTGATGCAGAAAATTTTATGCACGCCACAGAATTCTTGAAGAGAGTTGCACTGAATGAAAAGATTCCTGTGGGAAATAGCGTTGTCATAATTGGTGGTGGATTCACTGCGAATGATGCTGCACGTTCCTACCTAAGACTTGGGGCCAGGAATATTAACATCATGTATCGTAGAAGGGAGATTGACAGGCCTGGATACCCCTCCATGAACGCAGATGAAGAGATGCAGGAGTCCATAGATGAGAGCGTTGGCTATATGTGGGAAGTTACCCCATTTGAATATGTTAAGAACGGCAACAGGATTGTGCAGGTACGATACTGGAAAAATCAGATGGTTTCGGAAGGTGGAGGCAGGGCAAAGCCTGTTCCTCAAAAGGAGAAAACATATACAATGGATGTAGATTTTGTCATAGAAGCCACAGGCCAGGAGACAGATTTTTCATTTCTCGGAGACGAGTACGCAAGAAAGTTGAGACTAACTCCACATGGCCAGATAATAGTGGATCAGAACGGGATGACAAGTATTCCTGGAG
>JAKAYH010000142.1 GCA_021826835.1 Thermoplasmata archaeon
AAACCCAGTCATAGAATTCCCTGAGATTCCCATACTCAAGGTTTGAATCCTCATTGATCCCTGTAATTTGAGTTTCATCAAGGGTGTTTGTTTCCTTACCAATGTATCTTATCCTGTTAGAAATAATGTGTTTCCTATGGGCTATTCCCTCATTGTCATAATCAAACTTGTGATCGTTATGCCTTACATACGATGTCAGGACGTCCTCTACGGTACAAATATACGTTATGAAGGCAAAAAACTTTCAATGGTTTCTATTTCTTTCGCTGTCAAATGATAAATTTCATAAATGACTTTATCAATTTCTTTTTCCTTGACCATAATACTATCCTTAATTTTATTATATTTCTCTGTATTTTCGGAAGTATTATTCAAAGCTTCGTTAAGACCGATGATTTCTGTAACGCATTTTTCAATTTTTTTTATATCTTTTGGATTTCCAGAAATAAAAGGAATATTTTTAATGAATCTGTGTTCGTAAGAATAATACTTTCCTCTTAGATATGTTGAAGTGTGCTTAATATAGAATTCTATTAATTTGCTGTTTAAAACACCTGTTACATATTTGATTAAGGTATTATCTCTTAATTTTAGTCCATACCCTCCAGCAACACCTGCCGTAAAAAACCATTTACCTTGTAAGTCTATAACAAATGAATTGTTAAAAGCATTAAATGGTGTTAGAATCTTTATTTTTTCAAATTCTTCTAAGTTCTGAGGTCGACTTAGTGAATACCATGCGATGGACTTATTCACTACATCTCTTCTTCTTGAAAGAATTTCTTTATTTTTTTCTAAATAATAAAAGGTTAGTGGATAGTCTCTTTTTAGGGTTTCTTCGGGAATTAACTCATATTTATTTTTTTGATTTTTCCTGTATGGAAATAATAATAACCTATCAGAGTTTGGAATTCCATATCTTCTAATTTCTGACCCTTTAATTATGCTTCGTAACATTTCCTTTTCTAAGTCCACATATTCTGCTAGTGATTCTGAAAAATACTTTCCATCTTTATTTCTAAGTATAAATACCTGATCAGCACTAGTTATTAAGCCCTGAAAAATTTTTTCACAAATATCGGCTAATTTGTTTTGGTTTTCATTCAATTTTACTATTATATTTGTTTCCTCTTGATTACTAAAAAACCAAGGTTCTTCAGAAAGCGAGTTTTGTTCAATTAAAACGGGCTTACTTTCTATTAATCCATTTCTTACTGAATTCAAATCTAATTCCTCATAAACTTTGAAACTCCCATCATTTTTTCTTGTTTTTTTAAATACAAAAATTCCGGAATATGTTGTTGCAGATTCAAAAACTGGTAAATCCCCAAAATCTATAATTTTTATTATTTGACCAGAATTAAGAAACAATTTTCTTAATCCTTTCCCATAATTAGATGTTAGAAACTTTAATGGCATTATAAAACTGAATAGACCGTTTCCCTTCAAATTCTCAATTGCTAATTCAGTAAATAACATGTAAGTGTCAAGATAACCTTCTGATATCCTTGATTTTTTGGATAAAAATTTAATTTCTTTTTGTTTAATTTCCTGTATTCTTACATATGGTGGATTCCCTATTATGATATCGAATCCCCCCTCTTTCATTATCTCTGGGAATTCCTCTTCCCAACTGAAGGCTCTATCGCTAACGCTAGGGTCATCAATCAAGCTGTTTCCAACCTTTATATTGCTCTGTAGTAATGGTAACCTATGTTTCCTTTCGGATATTTGTAATAAAAGGTTTAATTGGGCTATCTCTACTGCCTTAGGGTCAAGGTCAACACCGAATATGTTATTTTTTAGGATTTCTGTTTTAGCGGAATAAAATTCCGGTGATTTTCCGTCAATGTTTGTATCGAATTTTGCTTGCTTAATGTTTCTAGCACTCTCTGGGATTTTTCTGTTTTTCTCGTTGTAATTTTTCCAGTAATTTTCCAGTTCCTTGTATGCTCTGATAAGGAAACTTCCAGAACCACAAGCCGGATCAAGTATCCTAACCTTACGGATTTCCTCAGGTGTATGAGTCTTGATGTATTCGCCAACCGTGTTCCTGACGATGTAATCAACAATGTAAGAAGGTGTATAGTATATGCCTTGCTCTTTCCTATGGGTCTTTGATTCCTCAAGTTTTGCTCTCTTCGGCGTTGACTTAAGGATATTCCCAAGATACTGCTCATATATGTTTCCCAATACGTCTGATTCAATGATTGAAAAATCGTATCTGTAAGAGTTATCCTTAGACTGGTTAAGACCTTCTATGACCTCTTGAAGTGCTTCATTATCCACATTTAAGGAATCAACCAAGTATGGCTTTTTATCCCCAAATAATTTACTGTTATAGGTATGATCATAATATTTGTAAATCTCCAATATTTCCTTTACAAGTTGTCCTTTGCCTTTTGCGTACCATTGCCTTACAATTGACTGCAATCGATTCTCTTCCAATCCTCTATCCTCTGCATTCCTTATAAAGATAAGACGGTCAAGTATCCTCTGAACCGATTCGTCTATGTCATCCTGAGTAAGATGCTTGTCCTGATTATTTCTGACAATGTCCTTTGACAGTATCTCTCTGAAATGGATCATATCCTGTAAAAGCTGTTTATTTATGGGATTTTTTAGCTGTTTCTTGAAATTTTTCAATGCATATATATCTAGTTCATTATTATCGAAAGCTGATTTTGAAAGATAAACGAATCTTTCATTCGTTAAAAAATCATTTGGGTGTAAAACAAATAACACATTGCTCCCGAAGTTCGCCCCTTTCCAGTCAGCGTTATAAACAGCTATGGTTTCAAAATTAGTTAGGATAGCCCATGAACATGACTTCATCCATGCATAGTCTATGGCTTGAGCTACGTATTTAGAATTTGTCTGGATGTTCTCTTCTTTCAGCGATTTAGCTTCAAGAAAAAACTTGGGAATACCATTGATTCTAAAACCATAATCAACCCTCTTCTTTGATATTGTTTCCTCAGCACTTACGGAATCGTTGCTCTTTCCTCTATTATCTACATTCCAACCTAAGGCCTTAAACAATGGTGAAATGAAATCCTTCTTCGTGGATTCTTCATTGTATTTTTTGATTTCACCCGATCTTATTTTCTCTTCATACATTGAGATTAACTCTTTGATTCTATTAAAATCAATATTGTAATTTCCTTTTGTAGTATCATTTTTATCCATTTTTACCACATCCCAGATATATTCGCATTCTTTCCATTAATTAAATTATCCACATTTCCAAAAGTAATTTTTGGATATTTGCTTCGCAATAAGTCAATTAACAATATTAATTCATTTTTATTGATATCTTGAATTGGAATTTTTTCTATTTTAGTTCCGTTATCAGATTTCATTCCCCAAGAAAAACCCAATATAATTTTGTATTTCCAATCTTTGGATTCTTCAGAAGAAGTTTTTTCCACTTCTGCTAATAGCGTATTGAATATTATTTCCCCCTTTGTTTTAAGATTATATTTAGGTTGATCTGACCATCTAAAATTCCAAACATTACTGATACAATAATAAGGTACATTTTCTTTGTTGCAATTAGAGTTATCAAGATTCCAATCACTATCGTTTATTTTATTGTTCTCTTTATAGAACTGGAAAAAAGCGTACGTTTCGTTGCTTGAAAGTTTTTGTCTTATAAAGCCCTTGATTGAAATTCTATCCGAAGATTGACTTATAAGTGAATAACAAACGTCAAACGTCATATTTCCATTTTGAAATTCAAGACCACTGCATTGGGTATTATTCATTCAATTCTTACCTTTGTCTTTTTATAAAGTTTAATGTTTTTTCCTTCTTTAATCTTTTTCTTTTGATACCACAGCGTTGATTTGTTTATCTTCAAGGCTTTCCTTTCATCTGGATCAATGGACATAATTCTATCCCTGAAATCATTGGTATCATTTCCTGATATCACAATGTCTAGTATTTCGAATTCCAATGATTTGGGCTTTCCTGATAGGCATCTGCCCAATTCCCTGACATTCTCAAACATTATGTTCTCAATAGTATGCTCTTTATTCCTGAATTCATAACGCTTGTTGAAGTTATCCTTAATTTTCTCAATCAGCAATTTTACTGATAGTATCCAGAATTTTGTGTAAGAACAAATGAAATGACTCTATCAACAAAGGATAAATTTCTTGAAACATAAAAGGATGCCTCCCAGAACGGCCAAGGGAGGCAATGAATAATCGAAGATTTTGAGAAAAAGACGTCGAAAATTGTAAGGAAGACAATGATGGAGTTCGTCGAATCTATCATGAAGGGAGAACCACGGACATTCCTTGAAGAGAATGAAAGACGAAAAATGGATATTATGAACGGGATGTAATAACAGGATACGAAGAGATCAATGATCTCGTATCTCATTTCTGGGGTTTAAAATTGGATTGAATAGGAGCCAGGAATTAAAAACGTCTTAGCAAAATAACACTATGCATATTAGAACTAAGATTTTGCTTATGCTCGAAATGTATTTGTTAAAATTCAAAACGTGTAAGTATTCAGTAATAATAAGCGTATATGATAGATATTAGCTTGCCATTGAAAAGAGGGATCATAAACTATCCGGGAGATGCAGATTAT
The DNA here is from genome assembly GCA_021826835.1 of Thermoplasmata archaeon. Next base: position 4,606 of record JAKAYH010000142.1, read on the forward strand.
GAAGAATTTGAATATTTTACTCACGAATTAAATCATGTTCATATAATGAGAGTTTTGATGGAAACTCATTCAGGAACGCATTTTGATGCTCCATATCATATGATTCCAGATGGAAAGAAAGCAAATGAAATCCCCCTTGAAAATTTCTTTGGTCAGGCGAACGTTGTTGAGGTAGATGGAGATGTCATTGGACCTGAACATATTCCTGATAACCCAACCGAAATAATCCTTTTCAAGACAAAGAATTCAAATCTGTATGATTCATTTCACACAGATTTTACATATTTGAGTCTTGACGCTGCAAAAAAGATCATCACAAAGAAGATAAATCTTGTTGGAATAGATTACCTATCAGATCGAAAAATTTGGCTCTCCAGATCCAATTGTTCATAAAACTCTTATGAGCAAGAACATAATTATTTTGGAGGGGATAATGCTGAAAAATGTTCAACCTGGCATGTACGAATTCATATGTTTGCCGTTGAATATGAGTCAGGATGGGGCCCCCTGCCGCGCAGTTTTAAAAACGAACAAAGATTAAGCATTAAATACAATATGGCAATGAATATATATACCTCATCATTATTAAGTGTTGATGGATAATTTCAAGTTGGCAAATTTTTTATTTGGGAACAATGAGATAAATACTAAAAATTGGAAGGTCAATAACCTGATTATCAAGGGCTCTATAGCCTCAATAGTTGGCTTATTACTTATTCTGGATAATTTTTTTATATTAACCTCATTTCTGAATTATAATTCACAAATTGGTATTTTAGCTCTTGAAAATATAGCTATCTATTATCCGTTGAGAGCTGTAATGCTCATTATTGGGTTTCTGGTAAGTGTGGTCGGTTTCCATTTGTATGATTCGGCATTAAAGGAATCTCTCGAAAAGATAGTCTTATTGAAAAGATCAGCGCTATATTTGTTCATTGGTGTTATAATATTTATCATGTTTGTTATAATAGTTAAAAATAATCTATTTTTATCCGGAGTATGCAACGAACAACCTGGATGCCAGGCATATATTCCCAGTTCTCAATTAATATATATGACGTTGCTCTATTTTATTAGTATTCTTTTTATGGTACTATCAAGTATCATTTTGGCCCTCAATTTATTCAGTGTGTCAAAGAAGACCGGTATTGGAATTATTGGTATCGCATCACCACTCTTTATCGTTCCCTATCTGGATATTGTTGCCGCGCTTATCATTCTTATGTGTGCCTTCATAGTATCACTGAGAGGTGGTGACTAAGTATCCAGTTAGTCTATAAATTTAATGTATGGTTGTCAGATTCAAACTACGTTGAGTTCATTGTGGAGATGCCGATTTGTACTTGAACATTCAAAATCCTTTGAGTGGCGATATTTGAAGAAAAATAGAAATTCGGATGTATTTTCGCCCATCCGGATCTAAACAATGGTGGAGATGCCGGATTGCAATATACAGCTTCAGAATATTTTGGATATCTTCAAATTCTGAGGAGATAACTTATAACATTTTGCGTAATTTTTGCAAGGGTGGGAAGAAGCTTTTAAGGAATCATTAAGTTTTTAGTCTATCTAAGGCATATGATTTGAATAAATTTTGATCAGGTATTTTGTAGAATAGTTAATTTAACGATAGTATCCCGAATTTTGTGTAAGAAAAAATGAAATGAATCCATCTACAATGGATAAATTTCATGAAACATAAAAGGATGCCTCCTTAGAACAACCACAGGAGGCAATGA
>JAKAYH010000143.1 GCA_021826835.1 Thermoplasmata archaeon
GGAAAGAAAGCGAAAATAAAGCTTGAAATGGATAGATAGAGAAAAGCAGGGTAAAGTACCAGTAGATCAATGTTTGCATAGGAGTAATAATAGGAAAATAATGAAATTGCTAAAAACATGAAAAATACTGAAAGTTTCTTAAAAAATTCTGATATGAATGGTGTCTTTTCAAGTATATATCTATCAGATGCTAACATTAGCATCAATGGCCATAAGGTAAGAGTAAAAAATGGAAATAAGGAATAAGCTGGGTCTAACGCCGAGATAGATATATAGGCATAAGCCAACAGAATGAATTCAATTACAAAAGCAAATGCTCCATAAGCCAAGAATAACTTTACAACTTTTGAAAATAATTCAAAGCCTAACAATCCCAAAATTATTCCAAAATATCTAATACCAAGCAGTACGATGAATGCTATGGCTATATATGTAAATAAGGTTAGACCAGCGAATTGAGAAAGTATTGCTATCACAATTAATATTAAGATAGTAACACCATATTTGGTGTTAATAGATTTTAGATTACCTGCTTCGTTCATTGATTGTCCCCACAGGTGAATATCTTCGGTTTATAAATACCGCGCATGAGTCCTCTTAAAAATGCCTCGTATACCTTCCTGTCTGCATTTTTGGCGCCGTAAAATATTTTCTCGAATGCTGATAATGCGGTTTTAAATTCATCTTTCTGCTTTAAAATTTTCTTAAGGTTCTCGTCACTTTTGATCATTTCCCGAAATGTCAAAGATTGATTTTCCTTGTTAAGATAGTCTTTCATATTAAGTCTAAAAACGTCTTTGATGTCATCATCGTACTCTACCCCACGAATTAACTTCCTTTCACTTTGCAATGAATATTTAGTTGAAAGATCTGCACACCTATTTTTCAAGCTGATATATGTGTGATCACTATCTGTCTTTACAATATCTGCACCGGATAGTTCCATCTTCGTTCCTGGGTCCATAGCTATTCCTAATGGTGAATTTAAGGCCCATGAAAGTGGGAGGTCTTCAGCTATCATAGGTCTAATCAGACCCTTTCCACCCCAGCCAGTCATTATGGTCTCTTTTTGCGGGAAAATAAATGGATTGAAGGGTTTTTCTTCTTCCCGTTTATTTTCTAAATGTTCCCTTTCTATATTCTTATCCTCGAATAGATCCGATATAGAATAATCCTGTTCGCCATACTTAATCTTTGGAACTTTCTGGATTCTTTCCAAAAATCCGCCTCTTTTAATTCTTAAGATTAGCCACACAGCCATTACGAATGCAAGTATTCCTACAATAATTAATAAAATAAATTCGTTTATGATGATGGGGTTTATTGGACTGTTGCTGGAGGTTTTTTGCCCAGCACCTGAATTTGATCCACCGGTCTTATTTTTTGGCGGTAACTGATTTTGATGCGGTGTACCGAATAAGTTAAATTTAAAATTTGGTAGTTGAAAATGAATAAATGGTATATTAAACACTGGTAAATTTGGAAGATTTAAAGACCCAAAATTTAGAGAGGGAAGATTGAAATTAAAATTTAAATTAGGAAAATTGAAAAGGTTTCCTGTGGTTGCCCCTCCCGAACCGGAGATTCCATTACCAGAACCGGTTCCAGAATTGGAAGTACCCGGTCCACTTGTAGGTCCATTAAGTCCCGATTGAATTGGCTGTAGATTGTTGATTGATGATGTGAGGATCCATGAAGCTATTATTACAACAACGATTGTTATAGCAATAGACTTTTTTGATTTTGATACCATTGTTGTATATAAAAAAACATGTTATTAATTTTAGTTATCAATAAACTAATAGAATAGATTATTCAATCTCTTTCTCAGATAAAGTCAACCTAGGAAATCAGATGAAATAATTAATATTAGCTGATTGTATAACCACCATATATGCCAATTTATGATTCTGACGAACATGAACTATTAACCGAGGAATCTGTATTAACAAGAGATGATGCCTCAATAGAAAATGGCACTCTTTATTTGACAGATAAAAAGCTCATATATGAGAAGAAAGGAAGTAGAAAGCTGTTAAGCGCAGAGCCTTCCAAGATATATTTAATGGTACCCGTATACAACATTGAGAATGTCTCATCTGCTGTACCCGTAGTGAAATTATTCACAAAGAAGAGAATTAGAGTTGAATTTAGAGAAGGAGCAGATTTAAAATATGTTGAATTTTCCGTAAAGAAACCCAAAATCTGGGTAGATGAGATCAAGAAATGGTCTTCCAGTGCAAGGATGTCATATATGGAATCCATCAGGAGACAGGATGAAGAACAGTTTAGGAGAGACTTGGAACTTACAAAGGCTAAATCTCCAAGAAATAATATCAATATGATAAACCTTGGAACTCCGAAAAAAGGAGAACCAGGGTACGTTAAGAATGAATTTAACAATCAGGATACAAAAGATGTAGTTGCTGTAAACAAAAATCTACCAGAAAACTCTGCTTCTGTATGCCCAGAGTGCGGAACACTTGTTGACAAGAATTCAAAATTCTGTAAAAACTGTGGTGCAAAATTAAAATAAATTAGCATTTGTTTATTTGCACTTATTTATGTATGCTAAAATATCTGTAAAAAAGCAGGTTTTATGATGTTTTCATAGTATGTTATAAAAGTTTAAATATGACACAGATTATCATGTATCATGGAAACAATGGCTGATGGTAATATCATTAGATCACTTAACAGGAGTGAGCTAAGGAGAAAAGTTTTATTTTATCTTTACTCCATATACCCATACAGGTCATACCTTTCCGAAATTTCAAGGGCCATAAAGTCCGACCCTTCTAATGTAAAAGGTTGCCTAGAAGGATTGGGAATCAGGTATACGAAGGAAGAGTCTTTGGTTGGTTTAGGACTGGTCACAATTGAGGAAAGTAAGAAAGGTTTCAGGTATTTTAAAATAAACAAAGATTGTATCGATGATATAAAGGGAATTAAAACTGTTTTTTCACAAAAGAAAGTATTGGCCGTTGAAATTGGATGATTGAGTCCAGCATTCTTTATCAACTAGACCATTATTTTAAATTTATTATGCCAATGTTCCATGATGGCAATATCCTTTCCCGAAAAATCTAAAGAGATTTTTAATATAAGGGAAAAGCTGATTGATGGGAGGATAATTTCCAGACCGAATAGGTTCCTAACCCGTGTTGAGATTAATAAAAATGTTGTTGATGCACATATTCACGATCCTGGGAGGTTGAAAGAACTAATATACCCGGGAAATTATGTTCAATTAAGAGAAATACACGGAAAAAAAACAGATTATTCAATCTTATCCGCGAAAGGTCAGAATGAGTATATATTATTGGATACAAGATTCCATTCAAAGTTAGCAAGATCATTCATGAATGGAATAATAAAGCAAGAAATCAGTTATTTAAACTCACGATTCGATTTTGAATGCGACGGAGAGATTATTGAAATAAAGGGCGGATCCCTCGTAAAAGATGACACCTTAATATTTCCAGATGCGGTAACGTCAAGAGGAACAAAGCATCTAACAGAATTATTGGATTTACATAATCTAGGGAGGAGAGTATCAGTCATTATGCTGTGTTTTTCCTCCAAAGCAACCAAATTTAGCCCTAACTATGAAACCGATCCAAAGTTTGCTAGGGCATTTATGAGAGCATTTGAGGGTGGAGTGAACTTTTACTTTCCAAAGCTATCCCTTGAAGGAAATAGTATTATTTTTCAGGGTCTTATAGGAAATTTGAATCTCAGAAAGATATAATGTGGAATTGTAAATTTTCATATAATATATCAAATATGCAATTAATTTTTGTAAAGGTTTATTTAATAATTTTAAATATGTAGTAGTGGAACCTTTGCAGGAATCTGTAGAAGAATGGGTTAAAAAGTTGAATATAGAAAGCACAAAGGAAGTTACGGTTCCTAAAATTCTATTCGATCAGGTTATAGGTCAGGAAGATGCAGGAAATGTAGTTAAGAAAGCTGCAATGCAAAAAAGGCACGTACTTTTAATTGGAGAACCAGGAACTGGTAAATCCATGCTGGCTCAATCAATGATAGATTTTCTTCCCAAGGAGGATTTGGAAGACGTTTTAGTATTTCATAACCCTGAGGACAATAACAGGCCAAAAGTTAAAAGTTTTCCTGCAGGGAAAGGAAAAGAAATTGTAAAGCAATATCAGCTAAAAGCGGAACAAGATAGAAAAGACAGAAGAAAAATGACACTTACTCTGGTTTTTTCCATTTTCCTTTTTGGTATAATAATAACACTATACACGCTTGATTTCATCTATCTCTTCTTTGCCATAATGGCTGCAGCTTCAGTTTACATCATCACATTATTTAACCCGGCACTCAGAATGGAAAAGGCAATGATACCAAAACTTTTAGTTTCTCATTCCCCCAATGATAAGCCTCCCTTTATTGATTCAACAGGTGCTCATTCTGGAGCTCTTCTTGGCGATGTGAGACATGATCCATTTCAGTCTGGTGGCCTAGAAACACCATCCCATGACAGAGTAGAGGCTGGAAATATTCATAAGGCTAACAAAGGAGTACTATTCCTTGATGAAATAAATCTCCTTAGACTTGAAAGTCAGCAGGCTTTACTAACAGCTCTTCAGGAGAAAAAGTTCCCCATATCGGGCCAAAGTGAAAGAAGTGCTGGAGCCATGGTTCAAACAGAGCCAATTCCATGCGATTTCATACTTGTAGCCGCGGGGAATCTGGACGCAATTCAGGGTATGCACCCGGCACTTCGATCAAGAATTCGCGGTTATGGATATGAAGTCTATGTAAGAGACAACATGGACGACAGTGATGAAAACAGAAACAAAATAGTTCAATTTATCGCACAGGAAGTAGTAAAGGATAAGAAGATCCCGCACTTTGATATTTCAGCAATTACAGAAATAATTAAAGAAGCTCAAAAAAGAGCTGGAAGGAAAGGAAAACTGACGTTAAGGTTAAGAGAACTTGGCGGTCTAATAAGAGTTGCCGGAGATATGGCTATTGGCGAAAAGGCTGCCATTGTTACTGCAGCTCATGTAACAAAGGCAAAGAATTTCAGCAAACCTCTTGAACAGCAGGTGGCAGACAGGGCTCTTGAAGTGAGAAAACTCTATAAAACATTCTTAACGGAAGGAGAACAGATCGGATCAGTCAACGGACTTGCCGTTATGGGTGGAGGAAGTGGGATGGCTGAGTATACCGGAATTGTAATGCCTATTGTTGCAGAGGTCACTCAAGCTCAAAATAAAGGTCATGGCGTAGTTGTTGCAACTGGTAAACTAGGTGAAATAGCAAAGGAGGCTGTTCAAAATGTTTCTGCAGTATTCAAAAAGTTTACAGGAAAGGATCTGTCTGATCTTGACATCCACATACAGTTTGTTGGTTCTTATGATGGCGTAGAGGGAGATTCTGCAAGTGTATCAATAGCAACAGCTGTCATATCGGCAATTGAAAGCCTTCCAATAGATCAAACAGTTGCAATGACAGGTTCATTAAGTGTGAGAGGAAATGTTCTTCCTGTTGGAGGAGTAACAGCTAAAGTTGAAGCAGCAGTTGAGGCTGGTTTGAAGAAAGTTATAGTACCAAAATCGAACTACGAGGATATTATTCTGGATGAAGCGCATAAGGACAAGATTCAAATTATCCCGGTAAGCAACATAGAAGAAGTTTTGGAAGTAGCTTTGGGACAGTCTCCGGAAAGGCAGAACTTCCTAAAGAGAATATCCGACATTATTAAGCCACAACCAAAGGTAGGAAATGGGAGAACTGGAGCATTCGTTGCCTAATCTAAAATTTTATTCTATTCTATCCTCTTCTTTTTATGATGATTTTATTGGGCGCGTTAAATTTTTCGATTCAATATTCTTTTTTTCGCTAAACCAAATAAAGTGTATGGACCAAATCTATGAATCTTTTCGAAGATCAAAGAACGTTTCAAAGTGCAAAATAAAAGAAAGGGGAGCATACTTTCTTTGTCTCTTATCAGGATCACCACGTATTGATTCGGCTATAGAGAAATCTGGTCTGCACAGAGATACTAAAATATTTGGTATTGTATCAGAAAATTCAGAAGAGATTGAGCACTTCGAGAATATGTTTGCTAGTTCTATTGCAACTGTTCATGTAAATTTAAAAGAGCGATGTGATAGAGAAGACATGAAAATTTTCTCCGCCATGACAATGGTGGATTACCAATTACACTCAGCTTAAGTAAAAATGTAGTTGTTTCCTATACAGATTGATTTTGCATCATTTTCAAT
>JAKAYH010000144.1 GCA_021826835.1 Thermoplasmata archaeon
ATGATGCAGAGTCCAACCAGTTTTCCCAATTTTCAACAAACACTTTCCTCCCCCTTTCATTCAGAAGGATTCCATTTCCTATCGCATGGAAGTGATCATCATTCGGCCTAATTATTCCCTGTTTTACAAGGCTCAATATGAGTCGATCTACCAAACCCGGCTTGAAAACTTCAGACAGGTCTAATGCCAATGCAAATCTTCCAGACTCTGGAGAATGGTAAAATGGAATAGTTATATTTATAGAAGTCTTTCTCGCTTGAGTTACAAATTCTGAATAGAGCAACGAGTTTCCAAAAGAAAGCAAAGAGTTACCATAATTTGAAGGAGGTCTTTTTTCTCGAGTAATTATTCTGAATTCTTCAGGTAAAAGCTCATCTAACTTAGAGTAGTATACTCTTCTCATTCTAGCTTCTGAAAGCATTAAACTTTCAACGGTATTATCTGTTAAATTAAACGCTATATCTTCTCCACTATTACCAAATTTCTTTAAAAGTGCTATCATATTCTTCCTAATTCCATTTAATAAATTTTTTGCTATTGCAACTCTTCTCCCATAGTCAGAATATAACAAAGACTGTTTTATGGTCAAATCTCCGCTGAAGTATGCTTCTCTTGGCCAGAAAGATCCTTGGTAATTTCCATAAAAACCAAAGATATGCAGGCAAATATTGTTCTTTACTGCAAGATTCAATGCCCCTGAAGTAATTGTTATACCACCATAAAGATCAAAAGAACTAACATTTTCTACTGGAACTCTAACCATCTTATGGTCTGAACTATCAAATCGAAACACCATCTGATCAGCGGACAAAGTTCCATTCGAGAAGACATGGTAATTCTTATTCATGCCCAGCACATCTCCATAAACCTGCATCCAGAGCATATAGGAATCATAACAGGTTTGGGACACTCTCCAGCAATAACTTTCAGAATCTCATTATATGCTACATAGACTTTTTCTGGATCTCTTTTGATCTCTATCTTTTTTTTGGTTTGGGGAAGATGTAAGAAACCAATTGGCTCAGTACCTGTTATCTCAAACATAATTTGCAGATAAAAAAGCAATTGGAGATAATGAGGTTTTGAAGGAGTCTTTCCTTTCTTAATTTCATGGACTTCCAAATGCCCAGAGTATTCAACATAATCTATTGAGCAAAGACCCTGTATTGTCAATCTTTTTCTGAGTCTGGGTTTTGTCTTTTCATCTATGTATATACCTATTTGGATATGTTTGTTATCCATACCAACATCAATTCTCTTGCTCGAAAGCCAGAGTCTTGTTTTGCACGAAGCCAAATCAAAAAAGTGATTTCCTGTAACTCCCCTTTGTTCAGATAAATTGAGACTTTGTTGCATTTTCAACCTCCACAGGTTTTAACATACCAGGAAAAATTATTTTTACCACGCTATAAAGTGGTTCAAGGGCTTTCTCAAGATCAAAATTATAACCATCAAATGCATCAAACATGAATTCTTTAACTTTTTTCAAATATAATTCCGAAAATCTTTGCCTATCTCTCATATCACTTTCAGTAACAACTAACCTCTTAGTTGGTACTGTATAATTAAGCTCAATTGTTGAAGGTACAGATTTAAATGATTTTATAAAGTATATAATACCATTTTCTTCATTTATCAAGTCAAAATTGCACCATTTCTTAACCCAGATTATGTCTTCGGAAGTTTTCATAATATCATCACCACGCTTCAAGCCAACCGCAACAGACATGGTTTCACCTCGAAAATATCCTATAGAGAGCAGGAAATTATTCCACCAATCGTTCAGATCCTTTAAGTCCTTAGGATTTGGCTCATAAAGTTTGGATATCTTGTCAACCTCATCATTAAATGATAAAATAGAACCGTAAATCTCAATAATAAGTTTATCTTTCAACTTAAAAATTGATTGCCTTACTTGTAGTGAAAACTCATTCTTACTGCTTCTTATGGTGCATAATGCCATGAAAGCAGAAAAGTGTCTCTTAATACGGGACAAATAGACATCTTTTTCAAATAAAAGTTTTTCAATCTTGGTTATGAAATCACTAAAGTTAGATATTTCATCAGGCAATTTCTTTTCCATATATTCATTAACGTGGATGATAATTTCTCCAGCTTTACCTTGTCTTCCTATTCTGCCATATCTCTGTACAAGGTTCTCCCTATAAAGCCCCGGTTCAATATGTGAAATGGACACATCCAGATTGAGACCCTGTTCTGCGGCGTTCGTTGCAATAATACACCTTTCAGCACCTGTTGATGGCAATTTGTTTATAGCTCTATTAGAAAACCCACTTAAATCTTTAATTATTTCCTCATCCAGACCCATATCCAAAAGGATTGATCTTGATATTTCAGCATCAATCTTATGATCAAACAGAAATAGGATTTTACTATCCGCATTTTTTAATATATTTAGTGTCGAGCTCAAAGAATCCTTAATGGGTAAACTTGTTACTGTAAGCTCTATCGATCCTCTTATACGTCTAGAATTTGGAATTTCATGATTCACAGGTTTTACTTCTAAATCTGTATAAGTTATATCCAGTATGGATAGTAATTCCTTTATTTTATGATTGGGTGTTGCTGATGTAAATATGACTTTAGGAACTCTTCCAATTAATTTTGTCAGGAATATAAAAGCGCATATTTTGCCAAGCTCCTCCTCAGAATAAACATGGAATTCATCGAATATTATTATGTCAATTTCAGAAAAGATGTCAGTTGTATTTCTCATTTTTAGCCAGTTAGTTTTATCATCTCTACGGATATTGTAAAATCCTGTTAAGAAAAGGGCTATTACATCAGGATTGGAAATAACAATGTCCATTAAAGAAAAAATCGCTCTTATTCTTTTTTCTCTGTCATATAACGTTAGACCTGAAAATTCCCTTCCGTATATTTTCGCAATTTTAAAATCTTTGAGTTTATTATTTTTAGATATAATTTCATTCATGTCATCATATGTTTGTGAGATGAGAAGGTTGTTTGGTGAAATTATAAGTGTTTTATATCTTCTTATGGCCTGACTTGAAGTTGCGGATGGAAGAATAAAAGCGAAGGTTTTTCCAGATGCAGTGGGTGCGTCTATAAATAAGCAATCTGTCTCAATTTGCAAAACATCCCTAATCCTTTGCTGAAATTCATGGAGTTTGAATCCGAAAGCCTCTTCTTTGCCATATTCAAGGAATTGAGGAGCTATATGAAACGTTTTGCTAATAAATGGTCACCTCTCAATTATATTCTAACAACTCACGTGCCTCCTCTAGCTTAAGCCCCCTCGCGAGGACATATTGGGGCGAAACCTGTTCGATTTGTATGCTAGAGTTTATTTTCATTATTTTTGCAAGACTTTCCTTTAATTTTTCGGTACCAAGAATTAATGATAATGTGTAAAGGTTCATAGTTACTTCCTTAAGATGATTATCTTCTACCTGTCTGACTTCTCCAAGACACTCTTTTGTGTTTCCAATTCTAACTGTAAATCTTTTTGGAAATTCAACCTCTCCATCCTCAAGAAACAATGAAAAAATAAATTTGTTTCCAGGCTCAAGTCCCTGACGTTTTAGCCAGTTCCTCATAGGTGCTCTTGCCGAATCCGTAATTGCTTTTCCTTGAGGATACCCCTCACTTATGAAACTTGTGGCAATGTCGAAAACTTTTGTAAATTTCACCTGAGATGATGGCTCTAGGATACTTAATTTAAAGCCCAAATCCATTATTTCAGCATAATCTGGTTTATGGGAATTATACCCGAATTTAATTTGCTTCAATCCTAGAGTATTATTAATCGCATACATCATTGCAATGTCTCCAATCCAAGTAGAAGTTATGGTAGCACCAGCAGCCCCAGATTCTATTCTGCTCCTGTAATATAATGGAGATAGAATGGTCATCTCATAATTAATCACTTGCCTCATCTTTCTCATTTTTTTCCTCCTTTTTGTTTTGTACTTTTGCCCTATTCTTTCTCTCTGATTTTTCTGGGTTCACAATGTTTGCATATTTTATCAGTTCTATTGCATCCTTTTTTAGTGAATTATATATTTCAGACAGGTCGGAAGATGAAAGGTGGTCAATCCATCCTAGAAAATCATTCAGATCAACTTTAGATATTAATTTCCCTCTTTCTCCCCTTTCCATTAAACTCAGGACATACTCATTTATCATCGCCCTTAATGAATCATTGGTCAACTCATCATTCAGTCTCGGTTGAAGATCCCTTGATACTGTGTATGAGGTAATAGGAAGTTCTTCCTCACCGCAGTAAATTCCAACAATATTGTTCTTTATATTTGGACCTGTAATGGAGGTTTGAGCCCCGTAACTCCTTTCGCTCAAAGATAGAATTAAGTGAATTATTGACTCTGGAGTTGGATTCTTAATTGTTATGAAAGATGGGAAAAAGACTCCTGGAAGAATATATTCTGTATTGAAAAGGCTGGTTCTATTCGTTCCAGTGCTTCTATCCCACATTGTACCTGCTTCTGATAGAGAATTATGAGTCATTTGCTTAGTAATATCAGGTCTGCCCCTGATACTATAGGAAGAGGAATAGAAGACCCTTGACGGAAGCATTGCCTGACCTGCATCCCCTCCCTCAACAACACTGTCTCCAAAAATTGCAGAATTTGGATTTCCAAGATAAGAAATTTCCTTAACTTTATTATATTCGTATTGGGGATCAATTACGTTGAACATACGACATAGCTTTAGGCCCATCAGTTTCTCCTTTGACTTGAACTTTCTTGCGGGTATTTCCACTATCTCTTTCTCGATTCCAGAATCCAACTGCATTACTAGAGTGATAGTAGACTCCGGGTCATCACTTCTGTCTATCATGGGTCCTATTGTCTCTCTCAAAACATAAAGAGTGATAACTCTCCTCTTATTTTGTGCCATCGCCGGAATCCCATCTTCATTTTTAGCAAAGCAATTCTCACCGAACTTGGAATAAATATATTCCCTTATATTTTCAATCATTTTCTTCACCTTCTTTCTTCTCGTTTTGTATTCTTCTCCACTTCTCAATATTATACATCAGGGCAAATTGGTAGATTAAGTCCTTTCTTCTATCATTTGCCGGCATCTTATTTTTAAACTCCGATCTCATTAACCCAACAAATGCTTCTGCAAAACCTACACAATGTTGTTTAGCTTCCTTTCCTGGGTATTTACTTTCTCTACTGGCATAAATCCAAATTGTTCCCGCGATCTTTTCCTTTAAATCCTCGTCGTCATGATTAAGATACTTTATGTACAACTTCATGGACTCTCGAAGCATCCAGGTATTATCATTGTTAGATTTTGGGCCATTCCTAGAAATGCCACATGCCTCATCAACTACCTTATCCATCCGTTCCTTGTTTAATTCTTTTTTAAATTCTTCCATATACCACTCAACTCCTTCCATTGTTTTTGGATATTTTCTCAAATCTATATGGTTGGATTCCTTAGACAGATATCTCCATAAAATTGAAAAAATCCCTCTTCTGCTTCTATTGGTCTCAATAATTACTCTGGACAGTGAACTCTCCGATCTGTCAATTGTAGATACATTGAATATGAGCTCCAGCTCTCTTTTCACTGCATTGAGTCTATCTATCCTCACCCTGTCCATCTCGAGATTCACGACCCAGCTAGGAGCATTATCCCATTCGAACATAGGATAAAAAATTCTCTTTGAAGATATAAGAGGGGTAAGTCTTACTTTCATTCCTGTCTTTATCACGAAGTCCAGTGTCGATCTAAGTCTGTAAAACTCGTCCATCTTATTTTTGTTGTTTGCTTTATTCCCAGGTTTAGAAGTTATTGCTACCATGTGATATCCAAGATCACTTTCTGATTTCTTTCCTATTCTGAAAACCACTTTTTCCTCTCCTGTAGGAGTCACAGCATTATCGAATGAAAAGTTGCTCCTATTATTTAATGCATCTTTAAGGGACTCCACTATTTGGTCCGGTTTTACCGGTACATAATAATCTCCCATGTATACGTGTGCACAGAGAGCTTCTTTCAGTTTTCCGATTTTTAAGGACCTCAATTCATTTTCCTTTATGCAGTATCCGCAAATCTTTCCGTTGAACTTGTTTTCATCATATTTTAGAACTGTTATTTTCTTTCCGGTTCCTGCAGTAGGCTTGATACCAAATGCATTTTCCTCTTTTAATGGGTTTTTGGTAAATACCCCACAGTATATGCACATATCAGCTTTATCTGGAGGTTCCTGAATAAGCAGTTCTTTTC
>JAKAYH010000145.1 GCA_021826835.1 Thermoplasmata archaeon
AAATTTCAATCAAAGGCAAGAATCATAAAGCAATAACGTTTCCCTTCAGAATTGAGAGATCCTTGAAGTCAAAATTTTGAAGGAATTCCTTTTCAACGATACCAGATTGATGGTACAGGTTGATATATTTTTCGGCGCTATCTGGAAATACTGTAAGCACTCTGGAGTTTGGATTGCTTAATGCAATCCTTTTTGCAGCCATAAAGTTTGAGCCTGACGAAAAACCAGCCATCACGCCATAATTATGGGCGAGTTCCTTTATCCCTTCCATTGCCTCTCGTTCAGAAACGGTGTGAATCGAGTCGATATAATTCATGTTGTCCACTATTATCTTTTTATCTTTAGCCTTGCGGAAATTTCTAATTCCCTGAATGTATGAATTCGGGTCCGCCTGTATCATGATATTAATGGCCCCATCCTTTTCCTTAAAAAATCTGCTTAGACCAACTATGGATCCTCCCGTTCCCATGGCTATAGCAACATAGTCAATCCTACCTTTTATCACTCTTTTTATTTCTGGTCCGGTAGTTAAATAATGCGATATCCAGTTCATTGGATTTGCGTGCTGATGCAGACTGAGATATTTGTCAGGATATCTTTCGCTTAATGAAAGAGCCGTATTTATTGCCATTTCAGTGCTTGTTGTTTTAGGATCTTCGTCGGTAATTACCAGATCCGTACCGGTTTCACGAAGTTTGATTACGGTTTCTGCCATAGTTCCAGGAGGAATTATAATTCTGGACCTAAGGCCCAGCGCCTTGCATGCCTCAGCTATAGCTATTCCCGTATTTCCCGATGTACCCTCAATAAATATTTTTCCCCAGTTCAGGTCATTTTGCATCAATCTCTCCATAATCATGAAGAAAGCAGGTCTTGATTTGATTGACCCTGACGGATTAAACCATTCAGACTTCGCCAATATTTCTGAGCCATTGTTAAGTTTAAAAACAAGTAAAGGAGTGTTTCCATACCCCATTGAATAGAATCTTTCGACTATGCTGTTGCATAGTTTATCATCAATGTAAGTTTCCATCGATCCAGTATGCGATCTGCCCATAAATTCATTTCATGAATTATTCTCAGAATCTATAAATGAATTTGCTTCTTTTTAACAAGGTATAATAATGTACTTCCAATCTCCATTGGATTGGAATTGACAACTTACGAAGAACAGATAGGCAAAGGATTTGAATTATTGTCTGAAGGAGAATTTGAAAAAAGCCTGGAATATTTTCTTAAGGCGATTGAGATGGATTCATCGAGAGCTGACGCCTTTTCTCTGGCCTCTGAGGCCTATGTGGAATTGGGTGAACTTGAAAAAGCAAAGAAACATTCTGAGACTGCCTATTCTCTGGATAAGAATAAACCTGAGCTAGCCCTTCAATACGCATCCATACTTATGGCACTGGGCGATATGAAGAAGAGCATGGCCCTTGTCAATGATGTGTTGAAACAAACTGATATGGTGGAAGCCCATTATGTGAAAAGCAACATATATGATTACATGGGAGAAACAAAGAAGGCTCTTATTGAGGCCGAGACTGCATACAAAAATGGTAAAAACCCAGAATATGGAGTCAATTTTTCCAGAATACTTGAAAATGACGGCAAAATTGAGGAGAGTGTAAGGATACTTAAGGAAATTGCGCAGGCTGATCCTCAGAATTTAGAGGTTTTGTATATGTTATTCAGAGATTCTCTTGCACTTAACAGAATCTCAGATGCATTGAAATACATAATGGAATGCATTGCAATCGATGATGGTCAGCCCGCCTTCTATTCAGATCTGGGCTCGCTACTTGACGAAATGGATGACGAAAAACTTGCTGAAAAGTACTATGAAAAGGCTGTTGAAATATCACAGGATGATTCGGATCCATTAATGGATATAGCGGAATTTTACCTTGACAGGGGTCATTACGAAAAGGCACTTGATAGAATAGATGCCGCTATAGCTATGAATGAAGATGAAAAGGATGCCCATATTATAAAAGGCAAAGTTCTGGAATCAATGGATCAGTATGATAAAGCAGCAGAATCCTTCAGGAAAGCACAGGAAATAGAAGATGATGAAGAGGCTGCATTACATGAGGCTATATGCATGTATAAACTCGGCAAGTACGATCTTGCTGAGCCGATTCTGGATAATCTTCACGAAAAAGATTTCCAGGAAGAGATTGTGGAGAGTTATCTTGACAGAATCTGGTGGCAGAAAAACAGGAAAAAGTACAAATTGTAGATGTGTTTTTCTGTAACTCGGCGTCCGGCTAACTTATGAGCATCTTAAATTTTTTTACATTTTTAGAATTGAAGATTGAATGCGTTTTGTATCATATGGCGTTTTTTCAATCCCTAAAATTTTGATCCATCTCTGCGTTTTATTGAACGCAAATATCGCATTTTGGAATTGCTTGGCGGCCTGAAATCAGCATTAATGAAATTTCGAGACACAAAAAATTCAACAACGCGTGAATGGAAAGGAAGTCTGGATGTAAGATGGAAATACCATGATATGAGTTCTTTAATTATGAGGTTTGAGCGTAAATAATGGCACTACGATACATAATTTTTTAATATTTCACTAAGTAGTATCGTAACTTCATGAATGAAAAATTTGAGAAGAAAACAATTAATTGGCTGAATTATAGAAGGTGATTTAGTGTCAATCGATTTCAATAAAGATAAGATTGTCGTGAGACTCAACTGGAATAATTTTCAGGGAATCACATTTTCTGTATTCGCCCATGCTTTCAGGTATTGGATTCTCCAGTACCTTTCCTGAGTTAATATCAAAAATAATATGATGGGAAGGGCACATTATCCCATTTTCACCGATTGGCCTTCCAAGGAATAAAGGTCCACCCTTGTGGGGGCATTTTGAGGAGAAAGCATAATATTTATTATCCTTCCTTAAAATAGTTACGTCCAGAGAATTCCCCTGAACTCTCTGGCGTCCTTTTGAATCAAATTTTTCTGGATCAATCTGGATTCTCATATTTTGAGTTTTTCCTCTTTTTTCCCGGTTGGTATGTATTTCCAGTCTGATTTCATTGCAACCTTTCCGCGCTTTCTGTGTATATAGTTTATGGCTGAAAGGGCTGCCACTGATCCCTGTCCTGCTGAAATAATGGCCTGCTTATATGGGATATTTGTTACATCACCTGCTGCAAACACTCCAGGATGGCTTGTTGCACCATTCATATCAATGAGTACTTCACCTTCCTTATTCATATTTACGAAGTCCTTGAGCATGGCTGTTTTGGCAACATAGCCCATCTCCACGAAAACTGCCCTGACAGGTATTTCAGTTGTATTACCTGACTTATTCTTCAGAACTACCGAATTTACTGTTTTATCTCCCTTGATTTCTGATACTTCTGATTCGTAAATGAATTCAATGTTAGGTAAAGCCTTTGCATCGTTAATCATATCTTCAGATCCTGAGATTCTATTTCCACGTTGAGGAACATAAACCTTAGATGCTACAGTGGCGAGATAAAGAGCAGCCTGCAATGCGTGATCACCGGCTCCAGCCACCATAACATCCTTATTTCTATATAGTGGCCCATCGCATATCGAACAGTAGGAAACGCCTCTTCCTTTGTATTTTTCCTCACCAGGAGATCCTAGATCCCTAGGTGTTTTTCCGAAGCCCAAAACCAGAGCATCTGCCTCATATGCTTCCTCTCTGGTCTTAACTGTAAAAAGACCGTTGTTGTCCTCTACGCCCGTTACTTCATCATACACAAATTCTGTTCCGTAGAGCAATGCCTGCTCCTGGAATTTGCTAGCCAGATCAAAGCCCGATATGGATGTGAAGCCGGGGAAATTCTGAATGTCGTTAGTCAAAAGACCCTGACCGCCTATATCCTTTGTTATAACAAGAGTTTTCATACCCTGTCTTGATGAATAAATGGCGGCCGTTAATCCAGCAAAAGCTCCTCCAATAACTATCACATCATATTTCATTCTAATTCATCAGCCTTTTGAGTTTTGTTTCCAGCATCTGTTTAGGCACAGCACCTATACTAATATCCGCAACCTTCCCATCCTTAAACATCATCACTGTCGGAATGCTGCTGATATTAAACGAAGTACTTACTTTTGGATTTGCGTCTACGTCGACCTTACCAAAGGTTATTTTACCGGCATAATCCTTCGCCAGCTCCTCTATTATGGGGGACAGGAATCTGCACGGCGCACACCATGATGCCCAAAAGTCAACAACCAATATCTTTTCCTTCTTAACAGCATCTGCAAAAGTGCTGTCCGTTAATTCTATAGGTTTCATATTTTTTACCTCCTTTTTCACACTTTCATTCTGAATCCTGGCCATCATCTGTTTTCTTATTCTTTCAAGTTCAGCATCATCATCCATCGGAATCACTCCAAGACTCCATATGATATTTAACACAGGTTTAAGTATTTTATGGTTTTGACAAAAACCTACAAAACCGTTATATATATTGAAGTACTCCTTAACTGTGTCCAAAGATAACCTTTCTTCCAAGATAAATTCTGAAATAGCCTGCTGTTCAGATTTACTTGAGACACTCTTTGGACTTGGACCGACTGACGTTATCGTTTTTTATTCTCTTGATGAGGGTGTTTGGAAGACTGTTCCTGAAATATCTGAACTTACTGGTAGGGAGTCAAGTACCGTTTACAGGTCTTTGCAGAGGCTTGTGAATTCGGGCATAGCCGTTCGTGATGTTCGAACGATAAGAAATGGAGGATATTACTATGTTTACAGTCTTCTTTCTATTGAAAGATTGTCAAACTTGATGAGTGATAAAATCAGTTCAATGACGATGGGAATGGAAAAATTGCTAAATGATCTCATTTCGGAAATGAATTCCAGAAAAAGCTATATTTCTAACAGGGAACAGAATTAGAGTATTATCAATAAACCTCCAATTCCTGAAAGGATTGGACCAATCCCAAATCCGGCTCCCATGAAGAATAATACAACGCTGAATATTAGAATTAAGAATCCATAAACCCCCTTATTTTTCCTGCTACTCTTAAGTTCTCCTGCATAATTCACAATTGCATAGGAAAGAAACATTACTACAAGAGAAAAGATTATGATAGTAACAAATCCAGCCACTGCGAAAAACCCTGCCACACCTATTGGAGAAAAAACTAAAACTGTTGATAGTGCACCACCTAAAACTCCTAAAATAAGCAGTAAAATTCCGGTCAAAAAAGAGAGAACTCCACCTATTAATGCAAGTAAATATCTAATTGTTCCAATTTGAGCCATTCATGACACATAGGGATCATACTTATAATTTTATTCTTTGATAATTTTTCAAATATGCCCCCATGAGAATTAATTAATCTAAACGCATTGAACTTTTAGCTAAATACTACCGTCGTGATTAAATCGATCTCGTTCAGTTGTGGTTGAGAATAATGTATTTCATTCCGAGTTTTCGTCCAATCTCCCCTTCCATATCATCTCTATCTCCCACTATAACGGATTGCTTAATGTCTATGTCATATTTCTTAACTGCGTCCTTGATCATGCCTGTTTTAGGTTTTCGGCATTCGCAGTTTTCCTCTGGTCTATGTGGGCAATAAAAGGTATCTGTAATATTAACACCACGATCCCGAAGTTTTTTAATCAATTCTTCCTGAAATTTATTGAACTCATCGACAGAAAAATAACCTCGATTTATTCCTGACTGGTTGGTAACTATTATTATAAGGTATCCTTTGCTTTGATATTCCTTTATTAATTCCACTGTGTCCTCATAGATTATTATTTGGGAGGGGTCCCTACAGTATGGGCAATCCCTATTAATTGTTCCATCTCTGTCAACAAATAAGGCCCTATTGCTCACAGAAGGTGAATCATTTACAGGAAATTAAATTATCTTAGAATCTTCAACAGTGATATTACTATAATTTAAATTGTAAATGATTTCAATATTTTAAAAAGTATTGGGTTATGGAATAACAAGATTCGTGTTGGAAACTATGAATTTCAGACAACAGGAATGATTGACTGAAATATGTAACACTTGCGTTTCGATCATAAACTCTTTCCCATCTTGTCAGCAATCGTAATATTTTAGTTGCTGATATTGGCTTATGGATATTGATGGTATTAAGAAATATCTTGACGAAGGATCGGAGATCCGAGGAAAACTGGATAGGGAGAAGATACTCTTTTTGGGAGAGGCCATCTCCAGGACATTTAAAGAAGGCCAT
>JAKAYH010000146.1 GCA_021826835.1 Thermoplasmata archaeon
CGGTAATCCATGATATCCAAGTCCACAAGATTATGTTCGAAACTCATCTCATTTATGGACTCCCTGAACAAACGTACGAATCATTCATCTATGACTTGAAAGTTCTCATGGAAAAAGAATGCCGCGTTTTGAGAATATTTCCTCTATCTAGACTCAGAGGTACAGAGATTGATTTAGAATCTAATAATAGTGATATAATATTCTCACCCATCTTCCCAGAAGAGGTTATTGAAACAAAGTGGATGAACAGAGATGAAGTTTTTAGGTTGAAAAAACTTCAGGCTTTTATTGAGGACAACAATGGTCTAATAAGCGAAGACCTCATGAAAGTGTTCTGCAGCAGTATGGAAGTGATTTAATGGTTCTTAAAATTTATAAAGGTGGAGAATTATATGAAACTGGAGAGAAAAAGCAGCTTATTGAACTCATTGATCTGCTCACAAACTACTTCAACGAAAAAGATAGGGATGTGTTTCTGTATGTTGACCCTAAATTAAATGGGGTGTATAGTCAGATAGATTGTGTGTTTTACAGACAAGGAAAAATAACAATCCTCGAATTGAAAAATATAATGGGGGACTACATCCCCAATACTAATGTAACAAATTGGAAATTAATAAAGGACGGTAAAGAAGAAGATTTCAATCAGAAGAATCCTTTTAGTCAAGTCAAAATACAAAGATCAAAACTAACTGAATATTTATGTAAACTAATTGACAATGGTAAAGAAGAAAAGGGGGAACAAGGAGAACCTTGTAGGAAAAGAATTAGTAAATATGTTTCTGCGTGGATTGTAACTGCTTCAGATTCGAGGTCTGTTAAAGATGTAAACTCCGAATATCCATGGTTTAAGGTATTGCCAATGGGAAAAGACTTAGCAATCGAACTTAGTAAGAATACAACTGGAGACAGGGACGCAATCATCTCTGAAGATAAGTTTAAGCATTTACTTGAAGAGAACAATGCCAAGGAAACTAATCGAGATGACATATTTTTCAGAGTCGGGGTTCCTGGCTTAGAGCTTGGAAGAGTTCCTCTCATAGAAACTCTATTAGAATCAGATAACGATTCTGACCTGGTAAAAGCAGTAAAATACAGTAAAGAATTAATTTTAATCAAGTATTTCGATAAACTTAAGAACATATCTCAAAGGCAGCCCGATAATTTTAGATATGAAATTACTTCTATATTATTTGACTGGTCCAATTCATACAAAGAGAAGTTTAAAAAAATTGAAGTTGCCGATCTTCTAAAATATACGATAAATGACAATTATTTTGAGATAAGGAAATTGGCTCTGTCCTTTTTAATTAGTAACCCTTCGTTTATCGACGAAGGCATAGGGCGTCATGTCTGTGAATCTCGGGAAAGTGAGAAATATTTTAACCTGATCGAACTTAATATTCAAGTGCTTGAGCATTTTAAGAATAAAAAAACCGCACAAGAACAGCTTGAGCTTTACTATAAAAGGATAGAATCTAATTTCTTTATCTGGGAACAGCAATATCGCAAATTGAATGAAGAATATACAAACAATTTAAAACCCTCGAAACAAGATTACTCCGAAGAACAGTATGAGAAATACAATAGCATTAAAGACAATCTGAGCGAAGCCAGAACACAATGCAATGGTTGGACCTCAATAACAGAAACTTGGATTGAAGTGTGTTCAAAGATAGGAAATAAACAAATTGGGGAAATAATACTCAGTCATGGTAAGAAAGTTGTTGAAGTTCTAGGTCCTTTAGATTCAGATTATTATTCTCCTCCAACTCTTTTAGAATCAATAAAAGCACTTGGGAAATTAAAGCCAGATGGTTCTGAAGAATTTCTATTACAATTGCGTACTTCAAGCATCTATGGCAAAATCCTTTTGGCGATCATTGAAGCACTTGGAAACTTTAGTAGCATAAAGTCTCTTTATACCCTTAGAGAGTATCTCGATTTTCAAGAACCAAAAGATTGGGTTGATGCAAAGTTTGTCAAGATAGGAACATCATATGCCATATCGAAAAGGAAGGATATGGGTTCTTTTGAAAAAATCTGGACACTCTTTATGAATGATGAGGCGAGAAGTCTGACAACATCAGAGGGAAGATCGTTCTTTAATAGTCTATTGTTGCTTGATCAAGAGCAACTGGAAAGAAACCTATGGAAACTAATATCTGACCAAGATTACAGTAAAGAGGTTTTTAAATTATACTATGAATTTATCCTTAAATCAGGTGATAATTTTTCAATCGATCAATCTGATTCCTTAATCTCTGTAGGAAAGATTGACTTTGATGATTATTATGGAACTCCTAAGGGTGTTTTGAGTTATTTGGTTAGGAATCTGCCCCAATTGAGAGATAAAGGCATTAAACTTGGACTAAAATATTTAGAAACTGGAAGAAAAGATCTGGAGGATTTAGGAATTGATCTGGCTGAACCTTATTTTCTTGAACACCCAGAAAAATTAGAAAAGTATGAAAAATCTGAGATGGAGGGTACTTCTTATGAGTTGATCATGATTTATTCTAAATTAAAGCGCTTAGACAAGATCGAAATGTTCGCGCGACGAGACGAACAACACGTTTCAAGAATTGCATTCAATCAACTTAAAGAAATGATTTCAGATAAGTATTTTGAATATCATTATTTGTTTGATAATAATCAAATGCGTTATTGCGAATTCATCATCGGGGAGTCGGGTTTATTTATACAAAGTTACCGAATTGGTGACTATGGATTGGAATCGGAAAACATCACTCATGTGACTTGGGACAAATTTGTTGCAGTGAAGAAAATAGCGGTGGAAAACCATATTATCGGCATTATAACAAGTTTGAAAGAAAAACCTGATGTTTTGTTTGTGATAATATCAAGATCAGCTGTGACATGGGACAATTTGATAGAAAGAAGAAGTGAAAAAGACAAAGGTTTTGATATGATCATAAGTAAAATAAAAAACAAGGATTTTAACATAGAAGATAAGAGTGAAATAGTCGCCACTTCCGAAACACTCTTTAAAATATTAAGCGCAGCTTTTGAAGAAGATGAGGATATTAAAGACATGGGGGATGAACGCAGAAAGGCTATGGCTCAGATGTTTGAAAGTAGATTTAAGCCAGATATGATGCGTTTAGATTAAATTCGTTTACTTTATCCTATTGATGGCATATATCTCAAGTAGTAACCTCATCGTTATTCCAAACAGTAGGCAAATTTATAATCTTGAGATACCACTTTCTTCGGTCTTTGACTCAATAATTTTCTTCAATGAGAAATCAAGAACATAATCACTCAATCTTCCAGTTGATCTTATAGAATCCTAGATGATCTTTCTCTCCGAACTCAAGATATTCTGCTATTTCCTTTGGCAATGTGATTCTAAGAGACGATCCACCTAGTGATGTCCTTGTTACAGCAAGGAGTTTTTCTCTGTTCATTGCAGGTGTAAAAGTTGCAATAAGTTAAATTTTTCATAGAGGGTATTCTGATGATTGATAACCCGAGCCGCTAAAAAGAGTTATTTCACCTAGAATAACAATGTCAGGAGAAATAACACAGAAACTTGAACTCGGTGAGGTTGAGAATGAGGGATTTTACGTGGAAGGGAAAAGGTTTGGATAAGGAAGGTGGAGTAGTTTATTTGTGAGTTTATTAGTAATGAAGATATCTTCTCTCAATCGGGTGTCTTTTTACTGGTAACTTGCCTATGAAATTCATCCTCTACCACAAATTCGTCTTTAAGATTCAATTTAAGGTTCCTAATATCAGACCCATTTAATGGAGGGAATTCATGGTGTTCGTTTTGATACTTCCGTAGAAGGTTGTGCTCCGTTATTATTTGGTTATCGTCACCGACTGTCTTCCACATGAACTCGAGTTGATGGCAAAGCACATTTACAAAATTATTAACCCTTCTATTGGTATATTGTGTTGGTCCAGGGTGGTTATATTGATATATCCTCCTTTTAAGATTACTGGAACTGCCAATGTAGACAATATCCGTCTCGCCAACAATTCTTTTGAATTTCAACCCATCTCTCATCCTTAATATGTATACTCCTGCAACCTTTGGTGCCTGAGACGAAGCATCATCAAAATCATATGGTATAGAAAAATCAGACAGGGAGATGGAGTCTATGAACCATTGATCTCTTACTCCTATAAGACAATATCTTCTATAAAGACTTAACAACCAAAATGTGGTGGTTGCTTAGTTAAACCACAAAGTATTGTCCTTTACTCCCGCACTATTATTTCCCGTCCACATTTTGGGCATCTGAATTTAGCTTCAGTAACAGAAAAGTCACTACTTTCGGCAAATTCATCGTTTAATTCTGCTGCCATATAATCCGCTTCCTGCCCTTCTGTCATATCACCCAACTCGTCTCGCTCTAAGAGTTTTCTTACTCTTGAGACTTGCACCATAACGGTCTCATCTTTATCGCATTTCATTCATATCCCTCTTGTCAAAATGTTGTCTCCTTAATAAATGTCACCGATCAGAATCTTGAATGTCTTGAATTGATATGACTTCCAAACTCCAACCAATGATTTCTAAAATCTTAAGTATTTATTTTGGTTTTAAGCATATGGTTAAAAAATTTAAAGAGTTCACCACAGAAGACCTACTTAGAAACTTAGAGGAACCGCAAAGAACAATGAGTCTCCAATTACTGGAGAAAGACGGTTATTGCTGCACGATATGCGGAGACAAACCTGCAAAGCAGATTATTATGAATGGGTATCCCGCGCAGTTGTGTGACGATTGTATCAAAATTCAATCCAAGGAGTATCAATAAACACATGAGAGATTATAGGGAAAACTATGATTTGCAAAAATGTCCAACTAAATGGAACACCCAGACATGAAATGTGATGATAATGGGTATCGATCTATTGAAAAGCAGTTATATTTCTGAATTATCGAGTTCTCTTTATTCTTGGTTACCAGGTTCCTCACCACCATTTGGTAGGACTTACACGTTTGGAGAAATTGCACATGAATATGGGTTAGTATGGATCAGTGGCAGTAAATTACCAGCGTTACAAAATCTCCTTGAGCAGGCAGAAAAAAAGTCGGTTTTGCCAAAAGTGGTTTTAGGCATCATAAACCATGGCCATAAGTATAGGAACAAGAAAAATGAGCCTGTTGATAGGCATGAAGTTGAAACTATAAAATCAATAATGATGAAGCTCGGATACAAAATTCCAGAGCTGATCGATGAAAAATTTTTGTCTTCTCTTTCCAGTTTGGATTTAACTAAGATACCTGTGGATCGTGTAAAACTGATAGATCTCAACACAAAATATTATCAAATGAAAAAGAACCCAGACTCCCAGAGCAGAGGCTATGAATTTCAGTCTTTTCTGGCGGAGTTGTTCAAACTCTGGAGACTCGACCCAAGAAAAGCATTCCGAATAACTGGCGAAGAAATCGACGGATCTATTGAACTTGACAAGGAGATATATCTTCTGGAGGCGAGGTGGAGAACGAAACCTGCTGACAGGGACGATCTTATAATCTTCTCAACTAAGGTTGGGAATAAAAGCGAATGGACCAGAGGGATTTTTGTTTCAGTGAATGGTTATGATGAGGAGGCACTGCATTATCTTGAATCACATGGTAAATTGAATTTCATTGCGGTTAGAGGGAATGAAATTGAAAAAATACTGAAAGGAGAAATAGATACGATTGATCTTATTAGGAAAAGGGTAAGAATTTCAGCCGAAGAGAAAAAGTTCTATTTTGCTGACTAAATTTACTGTTGAATGAATTTCTTGTCCAAATCTTAAACTACTTCTATCTTATCTTTTCCCAATGGAGAATAAGGATTCAGACGATTACCTTCAGAAGCAATTGTGGGAATCTGCAGACAAAATGTGAAGCAACATGGATGCTGCCGAATACAAACATGTTGTCCGGAGCAGCATTTTCCTGAAATAGTTTTATGTGTTAATTCTGTTCAACTATACGTAATAAACACGCCATAGAGATAATATTATACACACCGTAATAAGTATTTCCGCATAATTTAAATATTCTCAAGAATTATTTAGCCATGAAAAAGCTTGAAATGAACAACGCAAAGGAACAGTCTGTGGCAATACGGAATGAGATATCACGTTCAGAGGAATCAAGGTATGATCACCGCCTGCACGGTCTTCTGCTTGTAAGTGAAGGTATGAGTTGCTATGAAGCAGGA
>JAKAYH010000147.1 GCA_021826835.1 Thermoplasmata archaeon
CTCCTGTGAATGTATAGTTGTATATGATTTCATATTTTTCTGATATGTAGCCACTAACTATAGAAATGTCCATATACAGTTATCGATCATCATTACAATGCATGTTGAGGAGGGCATAACCCGCATAGGTGGCAGGGAATATAGACGGGTTCTCATCCGGGATTCTTACAGGGATGGAAACAAAGTTAAGCATAGAACCATAGCAAACATCTCGAAATGCTCTCCTACTGAAATAAATACAAACAATAAAACTGGCATTGAAATATAAGGAGAATCTGGCTGATTACCTGATCGATCGGAAGGATATAGATGCCGAACAGGGGCTATCCGTTGGTGCGGCATATTCACTATTCAAGGCGGCACAGGATCTTGGCATAGTGAAAGCATTCGGCAATACACAGGAAGCGAAACTATCACTGTGGATGATCCTTGCCAGACTCATTGAACCAGGATCAAGAATAGCCAATGTGATACTGGCACAGACTCATGCAGCGGTTGATATCATAGGCATGGATAAATTCAACGAGGATAATCTCTACGATGCAATAGATTTGCTTGAATCACATCAGAGAATAATTGAAAAGAGATTATTCAATTCAAGATATGGGGAACAGAAACCTGTTCTCTATCTGTATGATGTAACCTCATCATACCTTGAGGGTATGAAGAATGAATATGCAGATTTCGGATATAATCGTGATAAAAAGAGAGGAAAGATGCAGATTGTCATCGGTCTCCTCACAGATGACAATGGGTTGCCAATATCCATTGAGGTATTTCAGGGAAATACCAGTGATGTGAAAACATTCACATCACAGATCAGGAAACTTGCAGATGAATTCGGATGTGAATCGGTAACCATGGTTGGTGATCGTGGTATGATCAAGACTGAACAGATTGCTGATCTGGATAATGAGAAATTCTATTATATCACAGCAACAACAAAACCGCAGATGGAAACACTCCTGAAACAGGGAGTGATTCAGATGGAATTATTCACCGAAAAGTTCTGTGAGAGCACCCATGAAAATATCAGGTACATATTACGCAGGAACCCGGTGAGAGCCCGAGAGATTCAGGACAGCAGGAACAGAAAGATCGAAAAGATCAGGAGTATAACCGATGAGAGAAATAGATACCTGTCAGAACATCCAAAGGCTGATGTGTCAACAGCCATTAATATAATCAATGAAAGAATTGAGAAACTGAAGGTATCTGGTTTCATGGTCATTGAAGCCAAGGATCGTGTGTTGACAGTAAAAATAGATGAGAAACTCCTGAAGGATGAATCACACCTTGACGGCTGTTATGTGATCCGATCAAATATTCCCGTGGATCAGGGAAGCATGGATACAATCCACCAGAGGTATAAAGATCTTGCAAACGTGGAATGGGCCTTCAGAACAATGAAATCCGATACCATAGAATTACGTCCAATTCTCGTGAGAAAGAAATCACGCACAAGCGCTCATGTGTTCATTGCCATGCTTTCATACATCATTGAAAAACATCTCAGGGAGAAGTGGATTGATCTCAATGTTACTGTTGAAGAGGGAATACATGAATTATCATCAATAAACTGCATTACCGTACAGGTAGGTGCTGTGAAGTATAATTCGATTCCAAAGCCAAGAAAACTTGGATCAGATCTTATGAGTGCACTGGGAGTGACCCTCCCTAATGCTATTCCAAACCGGGGAATAATTGTAGCCACAAGAAAAAAATAGGCTGGAACGCCATTCTAGATGAGTTATTTCACTTAATTTTCATGGAACTTCCGATACAGACTGAAAGATAGGAGAACGAATTCATTACCGACAATGGGAAATGGTGAAAATGGAATGAAAGCTATAACTAAGGTAGATAAATGTCGAACCATATATTTTGCACAAATACTGGAGAAGACGAAGATATCAGAAGTGAAAACCATAGACACAATGTAGATCGATTATATGGCATATCTGGGAGACTCAGAAGAACAAATTCGGTGGGAATCAATGATTGAACTGTTAGCAGTAAAGATAGAAATCTTATGGATGTAGCGATCAAAAATACCTATAAAGTTAGGTAAATAAATTATAATGTCTAGGGATTAAAGTGAGACCTTTCTCAGGTTTGGAAAAGAGAATGAGGATAGGATTCCTGTTCCAATGATCGGTAGCCCAATTAATAAGAAAAGTGAGGGGGCAGGGAGATATATAAGAACAAATCCCGCAATAAAGCCAGAAATAAATGTAATACCGCCAAACAAAGAACTAAAAGAACCAAATGTTGAGCCTATCAAATCTGGTTCTGTGTTTTTTATCATCATGGCATATACTAAACCATTCATGATTCCAGATAAAAGACCTATGAAAAAAGTCACTGGAATAAGTGCAAAATATAGATGTTCCGTTGAAAATAAGTATATTGTTAAAAAAAGAAATCCAGAGGTAATTGAGATTGTGCCGATTATTTTACCTTTAACATTGGTTGTATGACTAGATAGTATACTCCCAAATGCGTCTCCCAGAGCCAAACTGATCAGAATATAAGAGAAATATGACCCGTCAAGATTGAAAAAAGATTTTACCAATACGGCAAATCCTACGGAGATCATGCCAAAAAATAGATTCATTATTATTGATAGTATAGTTAATTCTTTAAGAAAAGGATTCGATAGAAATTTCTTGATACCATGAAGAAATTCGATTGATTCTGACTTTTCTATGTGCTCTGTAACAATGTTCTGCCTTATGGTGAAAAAAATAAGACCAGCTACAAAGTAAATTATTACTAGGAAATAAATAGAGAAGACAAAACCAAATATTATAAAATAACTAAAGATTGCCATGCCTGAAATCCTTGCAATTGATCTGGTCCCCCTCCTTATGGCGATTCCCTTTTTCAATTGTTTGTCAGTCAAAAGTATTTTGTCGAAATACGAACTGCTCGTTGCCTGTATGTCATCAAGATAGGAGATAATAATAACAGGTACCGTTATTGCCAAAATGATCAGCAAAAAAGTATGCAAAGAGAGTGAAAACACTAAAGAAGCGGTTGCCAAAGCAATACCGAAAACACTAATTAAAAAGAGATTTTTTTTCATAGAGACTTTGTCAATAAACGCTCCAGTGATAAAACTTGTTAAAAGGGGTATTGCCACAATACCTTCTATTATTCCTGTAAACAGAGTTGAACCGGTAATTGACAAAGACATCCATGGCAATAAAATAGTGAAAAAACCAGATCCAAGAACTATAAAAAATTTAGAAATGACAAATACTTTAAATTTTCCTGATAGACTTCCTACTTCATCCTGTCCATTCATAAAGTGGCTTTTCTCCAAATGATCCCCCCTTCTTTCAATGGTTTACAAGTAGGGATGGCTTTCATAACATCACCATAGTACGTTGATGCAAATAAAGGGCATCCACCTCTGCATTCATTGGCTATGGAGCAGTTTAAGCATTTTGAGTCACGCACGGTTCTGAATAGTGACGGAATTTTATTTTTCCAGATTTCTGAAAGTTTTTCATTCTTTATATTTCCAAAAACAAAAATTGGGCTGCTATCGAGGTAAGTACCGGCCACATCACATAGTGATACCCTTCCATCCGGGTGAACCCAAATCCTAGATATTCCCCCCTCACATGGGTAGGGTTCTCCAAACCCAAGGTCACCAACTATCCACCTTGAATTAGGATAGCTTTCAGACAAAATTTCTACATCTTCTCTTAGCTTAACCATATCTTCAATTGGCGCCATCATACTGTTTTTCCCCCTACCATATTCTTGAACCCCAATAAGTCTAGCACTATAAATGCCCATATCGTATGTTTTTTTGAGCATATCCACCACATGATTGATAGTTCTTCTTGTGACAGTAGCGCGATTTACCATAGTGAACCCTTCTTTCTTTAGGTTGTACCACCCTCGGATCATCCGTTGATACATGCCATCGCGTCCAACAATTGAATCGTATAATTCTGGATTGAGCGTGTCAATGCTTAATTGGATTTTATTGAGGCCAGCCAAACGTAACCTTCTTGCAATGTCCGCATTTACAGCAACTCCTTTAGTAGAAATGGTAATATCTCTATATCCCAGCTCCACTGTCTCTTTGACCATTTCTGGCATGTATCTATAATTTATAGGATCTCCTCCACTTACATCCAATCTTATAGCCCCTAATTCTGCGCCCTCATTAAGCACTCTTTTAACAGTTTCCAAATTCAACATCTTTAAATGGGTGTCATTCTCCCCAGCTCTTGCGAAACAGTATTCACATTTCAGTGAGCAGTCGTAAGTTGGTGATATCCCCAATGTCATTATTTTTTCAGGAATTAAAACTTCACTGTACCCAATCTCCTTGAAAGAGTCGGGTGAGACAGTTTTTGTTTGCACCTCTATAGGGCGATCCAGTTGTACAAGAACTTCTTTTTGTATTGATAATATAAAGTTTTTGACATCGTATTCACATTTTACCTTATCTAAGCCATAGGTTTTAGCAATGTATTTTGTTATATCTTCAAATGTTCTGCTCCCATCACATAGCGACAATATTAATCCTTCGGTGGGGGTGAGCATTATGTGCTTTCCCCTCATTCGGTCAAAAAGCAATCCTCCTCGTGTAGTTTTGATCAACTCCATATCCGGTTTTAATAGCAAATATCTCATTTCCCATATACCTCCTTTTTCTGTGTAATAAATGAAGAAAAAATGATTAATACCACTGATTTTTCTCAGTGGTAGCACAAATGTACCCGTTTACAGCCCAATGAAACAGTCCCACGGTTCCATAGAACTCTGCTTCCACCATGTGCTGTTACCGAAGCTGTACTCGTGCTTGGTTTCTCTATCATAGTTCTCCACTTCTTCACCTCAACTGATTAAAACGGTTATATTCTTAAAACATCCCCTTAAATATTGGGGTCTTCCCAAAACCATCCAATTTTCAATGATTCATAGGAATGATTGTGAAATTGAAAAAGGTATTCCTCAAGCTGAAGTGAACATGGAGATTACCTTTTCACCAGGATTCACAACATGTCCGAAATGTGGTAAAAGACTTGTTCTTTACAAGACAGAAAGAAGGAATGTGAAATCGGTTGATTACTCATTCACTGCAGTTCACCGTCCCATGATATGCAGGCATGATCAGATTGTCTTCAGATCAGAAAGAATATGTGAAATCATATCACCGCATTGCACATATACAAACAAGGTGTTGCTGGAATCCGCCATAAGAAGATGCATAGATGGAAGGAGCAGTTCATAAATTCATGAAAAAATATTGAAAAGCTGAAACAGGTCATACACCAATAAGCGCTGCGGATAGATGGCACAACCGCTTCGGAATTCTCTATTATTATGGTTGTACGCGATGCATTATGCGGTTTTGTCCTCTATACCAGGAAATGTCATTCTGAATCGCATGATAACATATGAGAGGTGCTTCAGGTTGTGCGGAAGAGATTTAGAAACCCTTCGAGTATAACATCCTGCATGAGATTATAAATGCTCTCCGCTGTATGATAGATTTTTCCCGGTATTGTCATGGCAAATTTAATTTTTTCAAAAAAATGCATCGGGGGTTGTCAGGAATTATATGTAGGATAGCTTGTGTGATAGTGATAAAGGAATGACGATTTGTTGTACCAAGTCTTCAATTTCAACATTCTATTAAAGATGTGTGTACTGATCTATTGTACCATAAACTAGTTTATGTTTCTACCAATAGTTAATCATGAACAAAACAGCAGTTTTAGTTTTAGCAATATCATCTCTGATGATAATGTCCGGAAGCCTTGCCTTTGCGCAGGGAGTCAATACGGATAATTCCTCCTCAGCGATGATAAAGTTGTCTGCATACTCAGTAGGATCTTATAACAGCTTTGGCACACTTAACAATATAACATATACAAGCGGAGAGACTGGTATTCAGACAGAGATAGCATCTTCGATTTATGTTAACGGGTCAGCAATGTCTGTACCATCAAATTCAGGTAATGAAAAGGTTTCTTTTGTATCTGTAACAAATGAAACACTCATAGGAATTACAGAACCAAAAGCACTGATAATAGCGACCTCCCCCACATTCGCCAACTCGGGAAAGGCGACCATTAAATTTAATTTGACAACAGCGGCTAAACCCTTTGCTTTTAATTTGAACGTTTCATCAAATG
>JAKAYH010000148.1:0-3053 GCA_021826835.1 Thermoplasmata archaeon
ACCTATGGAAGAGTATATCGTTTAACTACAATATCAAAGATACTGAATTTACTATCAAATTTGATGCCACGGGGATAGAAGGAAAGAAATCTAACGAAAAGAGATTGATAATTTTTGAGCTTGAAGATGTAAACGATACTACTATAACTTTTAAACCAGAATATTCGGAGCACGGCAGGCAGACAAGAATAGCGGATATTTTGAGTAAGTTGAGTGAAACCAATATAAATGCAAGCGAAGAACAGCTAGATGAGCTTTTCAAGATATTTAAAAGGCAGATAGAGGTTGATTATTTCATAAATAAGGATGCAAAGGAATTCCTGAATGAGCAATTCGATTTATGGCTTAAGAACTATATTTTTGTCGATGAGAGCGACTATACAGAAAAACGGCTTAAGCAATTAAAGATCCTGAAGGATATCGCCTTTAAAGTTATTGACTTTGTATCACAATTTGAGGATGAACTTGTAAAAATATGGAACAAACCTAAATTCGTCTTAAACTCTAACTATGTTGTAACCTTGAACCGAATAGCAGAAAAGAAAGAAGGTATTGACCTATTAATAGAGATAAAAAATCACGCTAATTTTTCCGATCAGATCGAGGAATGGAAAGAATTAGGAATAGTAGATGATGATTTTGAGAAAGACTTAATCTTTGTTAAAAACGGGTCCTCAGATATACTGAGTGGTAAATATGAGACGCTCCCCATCGACACTAAGTACTTTAAAGATTTCGAACTTAGAATACTCCAACTGTTTGATAACCTAGATAAGCAATTGGATGGGCTGCTCATACATAGTGAGAATTATCAAGCACTTAACACAATACTTAACAAATTCAAGGAACACATTCAGACAATATACATAGACCCGCCGTTTAATACAGGTAGTGATTTCATATATGAAGACAAGTTCCAAGATAGCAGCTGGCTAACTTTAATGGATAATAGGCTACATCTGGGAAAGCGGTTCCTCAGAGACAGCGGTGGAATATTCGTGCATCTAGACTGGAACGCAAATCACTATGGTAGAATTCTTTTGGATAGACTAATGGTCAAAGAAAATTTTATAAATGAGATAATATGGAGAATCGGTTGGGTTTCTGGTTACAAAACACAGGTTGAAGCTTTTGTCAGAAATCATGACACGATACTTGCCTACGCAAAAAATAAGAAATCTTACTTCTTTGATAAGGAAAACTCCAAGATACCGTACCGCTCTTTTCCTGCTGACAGTGTAAAAAAACAGGTAGATGAGATAACTACTATCTGGGGTATGGATAAGGCAAGTATTGCATCCACGAAGATAAATTTCAAAGATCATGCTGGAAATGTTTATAAAATAGGGCTGGAGGAGAAGGACGGAAGATATAATATTGAGGATACTTGGAATTCGAACGAGTATGAAGATATAAATTCCAACAAGATAAAGAGAAACGCCAAGGAGTATACGCCAAATGGTTCTGATATAACTCAAAAGCCTGAAGACCTTCTCTTGAGAATTATAACTTTAACAACCAAACCGGGAGATATCGTTTTAGACTTTTTTGCAGGTTCCGCAACATCAGTTGCGGTTGCACACAAGTTGAACAGAAAGTGGATAGGCATAGAACAAGGTTCATACTTCTATACAGACTGTTTGTGGAGGCTTAAGCACGTTCTGAGCGGAAACAGCAAACATGAACCTTCTGGAATCTCAAAAAAAATAAATTGGAAAGGTGGAGGTTTCTTCAAGTATTATGAGATAGAACAATACGAGCAATCTCTAAGAAACGTTCACTATAGCTACTCTGAACCATTTATGGATTTGGACAGCGTTGACATCTACAATCAATATGTTTTCTTGAAAGATACAAAAATGCTCGACACAATGGAATTAGATTCTAGGGAGAATAAAATAAAGATAGACTTCAATGAGATATATCCTAACATTGACCTCGCAGAAACATTGTCTAATCTTAAAGGAAAATTTATCAAGCGAGTGGAAAAAGATGCTGTAGTGTTCGAGGATAACGAGAAAGTCCGTTTCTCAGACATAGATTTCCGAACAATTAGACCTCTGATATGGTGGTAGAATGGTTAACAATGAAGGAGTACGACCAGTTTACCAACGACTTATCGCCGACATAGCACTTGAGGTATTGCCAGATTCGTGGGATTTCAAATTTGAAAGGTTCTCTAACAAGAAATTTCTATATGATTATCAAAAGGAAGCTTTGAGGTCAGGATTAAAATTCCTATATAATTACTATGCCAACCTCTTACACTATCCGGGGTCTGACTATGATAACAATATCTTAGAAGGCAAAAAGGCACTCTTTAACTCAATCAAAGCACACCTAAAGCAAGCAGATGCATTGGGTATTTCAGCTAAAAATGGCAATATTTTCAAAATTGCAAATAAGTTCTATGAATCAGAAGATGAAAGAATATCGTTCTTCAACTTCACGAATAGGATGGGTTTCTGGATGGCCACGGGTAGCGGAAAAAGCCTTGTAATAGTCAAACTAATAGAAATTTTACACGAGCTTAAAAAAAGAAGATCAATCCCAGATGAAGACATCTTATTTCTCACATACCGGGAAGATTTAATAGATCAAATTAAGGCCCATATCGAAGAGTTCAATTCGTTTTCACCTTTAAAGATAAGGTATTGGGATTTAAAGGAATACGATAACGTCAAGCATAATTTACTATATAGCAAGGAGGACATAAACATCTTTATCTACCGCTCTGATTTAATATCAGATACCTCTAGTGAAAAACTCCTCTCATTTGAGGACATAGAGAACAATGGCAAATGGTACATAATTCTGGATGAAGCGCATAAGGGCAATAAGGAAGACTCCAAAAGACAGATTTTCTACTCAATCCTCTCACGCAACGGATTTCTATTCAATTTCTCTGCTACTTTTACTGATGCATGGGATTTGATAACGACAGTATTTAACTTGAATTTAGAGGCTTTTACAGAAAGAGGATATGGGAAGAATGTTTACGTATCACAACAGAGCATGGAGGCCTTTGAAAGAGGTATCTGATATTAAATCAG
>JAKAYH010000148.1:3063-6149 GCA_021826835.1 Thermoplasmata archaeon
TTGTGCTGAAAACTCTGATCACCCTAGCAATGGTTAAGAAGGCCTACCAAGAATTATCTCTCAATTCGAGTAATATTTATCATAACCCGCTGTTGGTACTTTACGGAAATACCACAAGTATAGAAAATTCAGATCTTCAAATATTCTTTGAAACATTGGGAGAAATAGCACTTAACAAGATCGATACGAATTTGTTTCAGGAGGTTAAACGCTCTATTGTAGATGAATTCAAAAATCAGCCCAATTTCGTGTTCGGCAATAGAAAACTTACATTGGGGAACGCTGATTTTACAAATCTAATCTTTGATGATGTTTTAAAATTTATATACAATGCTGATAGCACTGGGAAAATAGAGGTTGTTAAGACACAGGCGAACAAAGAAGAACTCGCATTCAAACTTAAGACCTCAGATAGGTATTTTGCCTCAATAAAGATAGGTGACATAACAAAATGGCTAAAGGACACCCTATCAGACTACGAGGTGAGTGAAAATCCCATGGAAGACAGCTTCTTCAGCAATCTTAATAGTAACGACAGCTCCATTAACATACTTATGGGCTCCAGGGCTTTTTATGAAGGCTGGGACTCCAACAGGCCAAACGTAATGGTTTTCGTAAATATAGGAAGTGGAGATGCAAAAAAATATGTTCTCCAATCCTTAGGTAGAGGAGTAAGGATAGAGCCGCTAAAGGATAAACGCCAAAGACTTGAAACCTTATCAAAGAACGGAGACCTCGAAGCAAAGCAAATATTTTCTCTTGTACAGAAAAAGAAGAAGGAAAGCTCAATATCGCTCATGGAAACATTGTTCGTGTTTGGAACTAACGAACAAAACCTAAGAGAAATAATGGAAAGTATAAAATTTGAGCGAGAAAAAGCTGGTGAACTTATAGATGTCAGGAAGAGTAATTTTGACTTCAATCCAACACTTCTTTTGCCAGTTTACGTCGAAAAGAAAAAAGTTCAGTTAAAGGAGTTGCCAAAATTCCGAGGCAATTTCAAGCTATTGGAGAATTATGTTAAGTGGATCGACGATGATAGAGTAATCTATGCACTCTATTATGATAGAACCAGACCGGCCACCTTAGGCAGGTTACACGATTATTTAGAAGAGGCTAATTTTGTGAATAATGATTTGAACAATGCCCATAAACAATTGTCGAATCTCATAGACCATCTTAATACTTCCATGAAGGAAATGGACAAATTTAAGGAGCTTGAAGATGAGATCATTCATTTTAAAGAAATCAGTGTAGAAGTGACCTCTGAAGAGAAGAAAAAAGAGCTAACTGACAAGATAGAAGAGGTAAGGAGGTTTAAAAATCCAGAAATTATTAAGAAAGAATTCAAAAAGAAACTTGAATCTAAGGAGATAGATATTGATGAATATACTTCTCAGATAGAGAAATTGGCAAACAATAAGAAGAAATTACTGTTCGACTACGATGAAAGGAAGATAGAATTGATCAATATAACGCATCACTACTACTTGCCAATAATTTTAGCAGCATCGGATAAGGCAGATTTTATAAACCATATCATTAAGGTAGATAGTGAAAAGAAGTTTGTCCATGAGTTAGATTCGTTTATTTCGAGCGATGAGGCCAGGAGCCTTAAAATAGACTGGTGGGTTTTCTCTAAGGTCGATGAAAGTCTTGATAGAGTCAACATACCGTACTATGATGGAGAAAAGAACAAAATGAGAGATTACTCTCCAGATTTCATTTTCTGGCTCAAGAAAGAGAATGAATATAGAGTAGTATTCATTGATCCTAAGAGCACCAAATATGCGGATTATCAACAGAAAGCGGATTATTTCAGTAAACTGTTTGAAGATCATGGTTCCCAGAAGAAGTTTCAGTTTGGTGATTTTTCCATAAAGGTGCATCTATTCATGAAAACAGATAACTTGAATTTAGTTGGTGAGAACTATAGGAAATATTGGATAGATAATGTCAGTCAGATATTCTCTGTTTTATAAGTTAAACCGAAACCCTACACCTTTGGCTCAAATTCACCTCTAGCCC
The DNA here is from genome assembly GCA_021826835.1 of Thermoplasmata archaeon. The sequence goes on from JAKAYH010000148.1 coordinate 5,092, forward strand.
CTCTTTGAGCCTTCGCCAATTTGTATGTGCCCTCCGCTCGCCTGTACGCCGAGCACAGGACCCCATGCCTCGCCTCCAATCAAAATTCACCCCGTCTTGTTTACGCAATCCACCTCTCTTTTTATTTCCTTCTCGCACTCTATCGCAGTCGGTATGCCTCCTTCCATATATCCAGAGAATGTTTCTGTTGAGGAGATGAGAATTGCATTTTCTTCCAAGTCCATTTTACAATCCTCCCAGTCACGTGCCAAGTGCACCACCGAGGTAGGCACCAACAAGACATAATCCAACGTTTATGAAAATGTTTGCTCCCGCAAGGAAAAGTTGAGACTTTTTTTGTCAGGGATATTGTCTCTAAACCAAAGGTCGAGAATGTAGTGTATCAACCAAATATTCCTATGAAAATAAGACCTCTGACATTTGGAGAAAGTTATCCTCTTTCAATGAATACGAAAAATAACAATACAAGAGGGAACGTTCCAGAGAAATTGACAAAAATGTTCTCTAGGGAAAATCTCCTTTGGTCAAGAGTCCTGAAACAAGTTATCTGAGTCCATCACTCAATGCACTTCCTGCCATAACCAGTACGACTAACCGAAATTCGCCAAGATTCATTTCACGTTTCACTTTCTCAGATTCTCTTCGAGGCTTACCTCAAAGATGCAGAAGTCATCAACCATGGGAGCGGTACTTTGAGGCGGGCTTCATCACCCGTTTGGGTGGTTCATGGGAGTAAATTAAATTTTTTGTATTTCCTGATTTGGTCCAATCTCCATATATCCTCCGCTCACATCCCTTCTTTGTTAAGAACTTCTCCAGCATCTCCTTCTGTCGTCGTTGGATCCTTGTCTCACTTCATCTAGTGTTGAAGCCTAGACAAATCCAAAAGCAAGTGTCTCTTTAGTCTCAGGAAATGATTGCACCACTTTTAATAATGTCTCTTGTTTAGTGACATTACCGAAATTGACAGAAAAGGGATGAGCTGAAGGTGGCAGGAGATCCATCGGAACAGATCGACGAAATCATCAGAAAAACTGATGACTGGCGTGGGAGCATGA